>CAYTLV010000061.1:6951-8979 GCA_964438445.1 uncultured bacterium
TGTTGGTTTTATCTGAATCCCTAAATCCCTTAAACTATTTTTGTGTTATAAATCACTGTTTTGTTTATAAATTTGGATTTTGGTGTATTTTATACATATATTTGCAAAAATTTCTGGAAGGAAGCCCATGGCCCGCAATTGCATTATAGTTGAATCTCCATCGAAAGCAAAAACGATCAAGAAATACCTTGGCGACGATTACCATATTCTGGCAACCGTAGGCCATATTCGTGATCTACCCAAAAAAGAATTGGGTATTGACACAAAAAATAATTTCGAGCCGAAGTACACTGCGCTTTCAGGTAAGAAAGATGTGATCATAAGCTTGAAAAAAGCGGTTAAAGAAGCTGAAAATGTATATATCGCGACTGACCCTGATCGTGAAGGGGAAGCTATTGCATGGCATTTGACACAATTATTAAAGCTTGATGAAACTAAGGTAAATAGGATCGCTTTCCATGAGATCACAAAGACTGCAGTACAGGAAGCGGTTGATAATCCCGAAAAAATAAATATAGAACTCGTAAACGCGCAACAGGCAAGAAGGGTTTTGGATCGTTTGGTCGGTTTTGAACTTTCACCTTTATTATGGAAGAAGATCAAACCTTCCTTATCTGCCGGTCGTGTACAATCTGTTGCTGTCCGTCTTATCGTTGAACGCGAAGAAGAGATCGAAGCCTTTGAATCGCAATCTGCTTTTAAGGTGACGGCAGTCTTTACTCTTCTTGATGGCTCAGAGTTAAATGCCGAACTTTCCAAACGTTATAAAACGGAAGAAGAAGTAGATAAATTTTTACAGAGTTGTATCAGTGCGAATTTTCATATTGCAAGTATTGAAAAGAAAAATGCCAAGAAAATCCCACCGGCTCCTTTTACTACATCGACTTTACAACAGGAAGCGGGACGTAAACTGCGCTTTTCGGTTTTACAGACTATGATGTTGGCACAAAAATTATATGAAGTCGGTAACATAACTTATATGCGTACCGATTCTTTAAATCTCTCCAATATGGCATTAGGCATGATCAAAGATCAGATCACTGACATGTTCGATGAATCTTATTCTCATCTCCGCAAATTCAAAACCAAAGTCAAAGGCGCACAAGAAGCGCATGAAGCTATCCGTCCTACCAACATGAAAGTTTTGGATGCCGGAGATAATAAAAATTTAAAGAGTCTATACAAACTGATCTGGCAACGCAGCATGGCATCACAGATGTCTTCAGCCGATATTGAACGAACCACAGTTCAGGTCATAAACGATAAGAATAGCGAAAAGCTTGAAGCCAAAGGAGAAGTTGTGACTTTTCCCGGTTTCTTGGCCGTCTATACAACCGGTGATGATGAATCTAAACTTCTACCTCCGATGAAAGAAGGAGAAGTTTTGATATTAAATGAGATGGATGCGACGGAAAAATTTACTCAGCCACCGACCCGCTATTCCGAGCCCATGTTGGTGAAAAAAATGGAAGAGTTGGGTATCGGTCGACCTTCAACTTATGCACCTACTATTTCAACTGTTCAAAAACGCGGCTATGTTGTAAAAGAGAATCGTGATGGAAAAGATCGCGATTATCGTCAGTTTGCTCTGGTAAACGGTGAGATAAATCGCACGGTCAAACAAGAAAAAGCAAATGCCGTTAAATCTAAACTTTTCCCAACTGATATTGGGCGGGTCGTGAATAAATTTTTAGTCACTTTCTTTGACGATATTATTAATTACAATTTTACTGCTCAAATTGAGCAAGAGTTTGATGAGATTGCCGATGGAAAGATCGAATGGCATGCCATGATAAAAGAATTTTATACTCCATTTCATGCTAAGGTCGAAGAGACAAAAGAAAAAAGCGATGTTTTTAAAGGCGAACGTTTATTGGGTGTTGATCCGACTACCGGACTGAATGTTTATGTTAAGATCGGTCGTTTTGGTCCCATGGTTCAAATGGGGGAAACCAAAAGCGAAGAAAAACCACGTTTTGCCAGTTTGCAAGATGACCAACGCCTTGATACCATTGATCTGGAAGCTGC
>CAYTLV010000062.1:0-6449 GCA_964438445.1 uncultured bacterium
ATATTGTACTTGCGGGTTTAGGACTGATACTTTCTGCTTTTTTCAGCGGGTCTGAGATTGCGGTTATTTCTGCACACCCGCTACAGTTACAAAAATGGGTATCTCAGAAAAAACCTTTTGCTGTTTCTGCTCTTCGCATGTATGAAGATCGTCAGCATTATCTGACAATGATCTTGGTCGGCAACACACTTGCTAACGTGTTAACTACCACATTTGCAACATTCTTCTTAACAAGTTATGGTGGTTTTGACTGGTGGCAGGTCATTTTATTGATCTCTGCTATCATTCTATTATTTGGTGAAGTGTTACCAAAATCCCTTATCCGTAAACGACCAAACTCATATTTACTATTTTCATGTGCGCTCATAAAGATCCCCGGAGTCATTTTACATCCCTTTGCCAGATTTTTTGAAAAGATGATAGCAGGTTTGTTGAAGCTATTTAAAAGCGATGCGGAACCTAAGAATATCATGATCCGTCGTGAGGAGATAGAGCAAAGTATTTATGACAGTTATGACAAGGGTATTCTCAACGAAGATAAAAAGAAATACATTGACAATGTTTTTGATTTTTCGGAAACAACAGCTTCCGAGATCATTACTCCACGTACAGATATTATTGCTTTATCGGAGGTCGCAACGATAAACAAACTGAAGAAAGTTTTTATTCAATCTGGGTTTTCTAAAATCATCATCTATAGGGATAATATTGATCACATTATTGGTTATATTTCCTTGCGTGATATATTAAATGGTGAAAAGGATATTAAACTTATTATCCGTCCTATAAAATTCTATCCCGAAAGCAAGAGTATTATTGAATTGCTAAAAGATTTTCAGGAAACTAAAACCAGTATAGCGATTATCGTAGATGAATTTGGAGTATCTTCAGGATTGGTAACAATGGAAGATATAGTCGAAGAAATATTCGGAGAATTTGATGATGAATACGATGAAAATGCTGGAAATGTAAAAAAGCATCCAAACGGTGATTTGTCAATGAGTGGTCGTACCGAGATTGACTACCTGAATGACGAATATCGTTTGAACCTTCCCGAAGGCGAATATGAAACTGTTGCCGGCTATCTATTGGATCATCTAGATCGCTTTCCGGGAAGTGGAGAAGTACTAACAATAAAACAATTTGAGTTTACTATATTGCGATCTACTCCGAAAAGTATAGATTATCTTAAACTTAAACAGAAAGTGTTGAGCAAATAATGAAGCAGCTTGATCGTTACATGCTTAAACAATACCTGCGCTCATTTTTGTTTATTATGCTGACGTTTATTTGCATTTTTCTCCTTGTTGATCTTGTTCAAAAGATCGCTCAATTCCTAGATAATAAACTGACCTTCGCAGAAGTTGTTCACTATTACTGGCTGGTGATCCCCTGGATGCTGCATTGGTGTTTTCCGGTATCGGCTTTATTGGCGGTGGTTTTCTTTTTTGGACAAACTAATAAGTTCAATGAACTTACTGCTCTTAAAGTAGGTGGTTTAAGTCTCTATAGATTGGCATTACCCTTTCTGATCTTTGGTGTGCTTTTAAGTATGTTCTCATTTTTCTTTGAAGATTTAGTGGTGGTACCTGCTCAACAGGAAGTCACTGAGTTCATGGAAAACAACATGAAACTTACGACAAAAAGCAACGAGCAAAAAATTCATCGCCAGGTTTACTTCCAATTACCGGATCATCAGATCTTTACGATTCGTCGTTATAATATTACAAATGGACGGGGAAGGTACGCGGGTTTGCATCGCGTGATCGAGGGTAAGATCACTGAGCGTATAGATGCGCAACATGTACGCTGGCTGGATGAAAAAGAGCAGTGGATGCTTTTAAATGTTCAACATCGCGTGTTTTCAGATAACGAAGAAATTTTCACGAAACATGATACGCTTATTTTAGAACTCGAAGTAAGTCCCCGAGAATTGCGCCAAAAAAGTGTACGTCCAGAAAATATGACCTTTAGACAGTTGCGGGGATTTATCGATCGCTCTCGGCAATTGGGAATGGAAACCATGCGCTGGGAAACTAATCTCTATTTTCGCACAGCCATGAATTTTGCATGTTTCATTGTCATTCTTATAGGAATTCCTCTTGTTACTTTCCAGCGTAGATCCGGTGGTTATGGAAGTGGTGTTGCCGCCAGTCTTATATTACTTTTTACTTTTTATGTGTTACTTACTTTTGGTAAAGTTATTGGAATTGCGGGTGTTGCTTCTCCCTTCTGGGCAGTGTGGACGCCCAATCTTGTTTTTATTTTCATGGGTTCATTGATGATGGTTTTTGTGAAAAAATAATTTACTTTTCAAGTCTAATTTCTACGTAAAAAAAATACTACTAAATAAAGTAAATAACATTAACCACTTTACTTTAAAAATCATATATTTCTGCGATTATCAGGGAGGTGTGTATGACAGAACGCGACAAGTTCCGAAAAAAAGATTTATTGGATTATGGGATGATCATAGTTGGGTCCTTGATTATGGCTGTAGGCTTGATGCTTTTCTTGATCCCCAATAAAGTTTCAGCCGGTGGCGTATCGGGTATTTCAACTATTCTTTACCATATGTTCAACTGGCCGGCCGGTATTACAATGCTTGCCTTGAATATTCCCTTGTTTATCATTGGTGTCAAAATATTTGGACGAAAATTTGGGATGAAAACACTTTGGGGAATTATTTGGATCTCTTTGTTCACAGATTTGCTCGGTGTGGTCCTAAAATTACCACCTGTGACCAATGATCCTCTTCTTGCAACAGTGTATGGTGGACTATTGTTGGGTGGTGGACTCGGTATTATCATGAAGGGTCGAGGTACTACCGGTGGTTCTGATATTATTGCTCGAATTTTAAATAAGTATTTTCACTTCTCGCTGGGTATATCTTTTATGATCATTGATACTGTAATCATCATTGCCATGGGTATTATATTCAAGAATGTAGAACTGATCCTTTTCTGTTTGATCGCTCTTGCAATCTCATCAAAGGTTGTTGATATGTTCATTGAAGGTTTGACCTCGGAACGTGCAATCACGATCATGAGTAAAAATTGGGAAGCTATTGCCAATAGGATCATGGATGAAGTTAATCGTGGCGTGACCGGTTTAGACTCTGTTGGAATGCATACCAATAGTGAGAAAAAAACACTCTATTGTGTTGTTGCTACCCGTCAGATCGAGCATATTCGCCGTATTGTTAAACGTGAAGATCCGTTTGCTTTTGTCACGATTACCAATGTATCGATCATGCAGGGAGAAGGATTTAGAGAAAGAACAACGCTAAATGAAGAATAAAGTTTAAAGAATAAAATAAGGGACGGTCATGACCGTCCCTTATTTTTATGTGTCAATAAAGTCGAATAGAAGAAAGTTAATTGTAGAAAAAAAAAGAAACTGTCATCTTGAGCGAAACAGAGTGAAGTCGAAAGATCTATTCATGTCACAAAAATTTATTGTGTCATCATGCCTGCGCCGATAAATATCGGTGAAACGTGCTGGTTGGTTAGGGATCTATTTGTGATCATAATTCAGGGAGTTAGATAAAAGTTGTAGAGATGCAATGTCCCGAAGCTTCGGGATGTCTTTACTTCGTATGGATATTTGTAATTAATATGAAATATTTATATTCTTCGTTTATCGTTTATCGTTTATCGTTTATCGTTTATCGCTTTGCTTTATTATAATTATTTACTTCTTTAATCATTTTTGTAAAAGATCTACCTTTTTGGCGGCGTTCATATTCTTGCATTTGGTAGAAATCAGATTCACGTTTTAGGCGCAGGTAATTTTCCAATTTAGCTTCCTGTAATTCACCGCTTTCACAGGCGGTGATCACGGCACAGCCGGGCTCATTGGTATGAGTACAATCACGGAAACGACAATTCTCGGCTACGGCAATAATATCGGCAAAAGTTTCTTCAAGTCCCGCATCAGAGCCGCTAATACCTACTTCACGCATCCCCGGTGTATCAACCAGAAAGCTTCCGTTTTCCAGTTCGATCAATTCCCTGTAGGTTGTGGTATGTTTCCCTTTCGCAGTGGAATCACTAATAGTATCAACACGCTGACGTTCACCCCCGGTGAGACGATTGATCAACGAAGATTTTCCAACGCCCGATGAACCGACAAAGCAATAGGTTTTTCCGGGGGAGAGGTGTTCAATAATGTATTTTATACCTGATTCGGTCAATGCGGATGTCCATACCAATTTTGTATCAGGGTGGCGCGTTTTTATTTCATCTACAAATTCATTTGTCTCATCTATAGTGAAAAGATCGGTTTTATTTAAAATGATTATCGGTATGATGTTACCGTCATAAATAATTGTTAAATATCGTTCAAGGCGATTCAAGCTAAAATCTTCATCACCCGACATAACGACAAAAGCAATATCAATATTAGCTGCGATCACTTGATCACCGGTTTTTCGTCCGCTTGCACGACGGCGAAACACGGTTTTACGGGGAAGGATTTGGTGAATAATACCCTGTTCATCATCCATAGGAGTAAGGACAACCCAATCTCCCACAGCAGGAAATTCATCCTTGGATTCGGAATTGAACATGATCTTCCCAGTCACACCTGCTTCAATAATACCCTGTTCGCACATGACGAAATAACGCTCACGGTGTTCTTCAACCACGCGACCGATGCAGGTATCCTCGGAGGGTAGCTCCGGTATGGGAAAGTCTTTTTCATTATATCCGAGAAAGTCGATCATAATTGTATCCCGCTGAAAAAGTGAACCAAGCCATTAATAAGCGGCCCTAAGAGTTTGCCAAAAACTGAGAAACCGGTGATTCTGCCAAGAAAGACAACTGCAAGAAGTATAATTCCACCGTAGCGTTCGAGATAATCAATGATATGAACGCTTTTGTCGGGCATGAATCCACGTAGTATCTTAGAACCATCAAGTGGCGGAATGGGAATAAGGTTGAATATTCCAAGTCCGACATTAATGAGCAAAAAATAAAGGAGATTAAGTTTTAAGAAGAGAATGATCCCCGGATCGTTGGTCATAGGGACCAATTGTGGAAATATTCTAAAACAAAGGCCTGTAACTGCTGCCATGAGAAAATTTGATGCCGGTCCTGCAGCTGCCGATAAAGCCAGATCCCGCTTGGGATGCTTGAAAGCATGGATATTGATCGGTACTGGTTTTGCCCATCCCATGCCGATCACAAATAGCATGATCATTCCAATGGGATCAATATGAGAAATGGGATTTAAGGTCAGGCGCCCCATGTCCTTGGCGGTGTTATCGCCTAAGCGATAGGCAATATAACCGTGTGAGTATTCGTGAACGGTCAAAGCAAGTAAGATCGGGATGACCATTGATATATAATTCATAAACTGTGGATTCATTGAGTTAATTTTTCCCTGGGGTGAAATGTTTTATGTACTTCTTTTAAATAATTTCGATCAAGGTGCGTGTAGATCTGTGTAGTTGCAATATCCGAATGTCCCAGCATTTCTTGTACAGCACGAAGATCAGCACCGCCTTCTAGCAAGTGAGTGGCAAAGGAATGACGGAAAACATGTGGTGAGACGGCTTTGTCGATATGAGCTAAATTCGTATACTTTTGGATTATTTTCCAAACACCCATTCGTGAGAGCTGAGTTCCTCGCATATTGAGAAATATAATATCTTCTGCTTTTATATTTGCTGCAAGCAAAGGACGAACATGTTGAATGTACAGCGAAAGCCAATTTTTCGCTTCATCCCCAAAGGGAACGATCCGTTCTTTCATGCCCTTGCCAAAAACCCGCACCCAACCGTCTTCCATCATAAGCGCCGGCAAACGAAGAGAAAGTAATTCGGAAATTCGCAAACCGCTTCCGTAAAGCAATTCCAACATAGCACGGTCGCGCACACCACCATCTGTTTTGATATCTATATTGGCAAAAATAGCTTCAATATCCTGGATATCCAGTATTTTTGGTAAACGTTTCGGTAATTTTGGTGAATCAATATTTTCCGTAACATCTTTTTGGCAATAACCTTCATTGACCATAAAGCGGTGGAACATGCGGATCGCGGAGAGATTTCGAGCCAGTGAACTAGGTGCTAATGGTATTTCGGCAAGATCTTCAAGATAAGCGATCACGTGATCTGTTGAGATCGCATTCTCATTTTCTACTTCATGCTCAGCTAAATAGCCAAGATAACGGGTAATGTCTGTTCGGTAAGATTGTACCGTGTTGGGTGACAATTGTCGTTCACCCTGTATATGATAAATAAAATCTTGAAATGTTTTTTGCATGATCACTTATTTTGCAAATGCATCTTCGATCTCTTCGCACAGCATATGTCCGATGATGATATGCATTTCCTGAATGCGTTGAGTGTTTTCCGAAGGGACGATAAGCTCGACATCTCCAAGTCCCTTAAGTTTACCGCCATTATTGCCGCTGAGGATAACACAGTGCATGCCAAGATTATT
>CAYTLV010000062.1:6549-8828 GCA_964438445.1 uncultured bacterium
GCTATAAGAGTTGCGGACATTAATTTAGCCGCATCATTTATTTTTTGTTGAAAAACATGATCCTGTTCAAGCGTACTGATCAGGGTGCGTGATTCGGAAAAAGCATTCTTCATATCTGTATGTCCTTAAAAATTGTCGATATTATGTAAACAACAGCGAAGTTAATACAATTGAAATGATTAGTAAAGAAAATTGTTTCGGGAAGAACGTAAGACCCTCCTACGCTAAAGCTACGGAGGGCAGGCGTAAAACGTGAGGTGTGAAATATGTTGTCACATCGACCAAAGTGGAAACGCAGAGAGACCTTTCATCCTGAGCGAATCCGCCAGCTGGCGGAGAAGTCGAAGGATCTATTCATGTCATTGCATTATTAAAATGGATCTGTAAGCAAATCGTATTGTCATCTCGAACAGTCTACGCTCTACGAGCTACGACCGTCAGGCCATGTGGAGAGATCTCAAAAGCCCAGCTGATTTTTAGTATAGGTTGCTTTAAGAGCGACATAAACTAATTGTAAAACGAGGAAGAATTATGTATACTATAAATGGTAACAAACAATTAATTAAAATGAGTAGCATGAGTTTAATTAGTCAAAATATGGCACAATTGCTGTTTTTGTTAGTACACCTAATCTTATGTTAGCTGGCACCAAAATCTCAAAAAACAAGATAGGGTTTATCGGACATGTACAGTCTGTTCGTATCTTACCAAGTAGAAGAACAAGCCAAGTCAGCGGTTGATATCTCAAAAAGTCGCTTTCTTGAGTACACGAGTAACACGATCTCGAATCAGCTGGAGAGTCTGTCGACCGAAGCAATAGATTGCATGAAATCATGGCCGTGCATCTTGATGCAGGAGGGACGTGGCCAAGAAGTAGCTCATGTCGTGCGGATCACAGCTATTCAGGTCGACGCTGGAGACATCAAGCTTACCATTGCCTCCCTTTCAAGTAGTAACATTCTCCTCAACGACACCCTATGGAAGCTCCGCACCGAGCTCGATATCGGACAGTTCGAGTTCAACCGCAATCACTGGACTTTCAAGGATCGAGACCTTTTTCCCATTCTTGATAAAGCGGGCTTTGCGTTCGACCCTTCTCTTATTGCTAGATTCCAGAACAAACAGCTGCCAGCACCCACTCGGGGAGAGTTGATAAGTGCTCGAAATACCATCTCGAGCTGGAGCCACACAGAAATTGACGATTTTCTGCTGGAAGCCGGAGTGAGTAGTTTGGATGCGACTCGCGCTATTGGTAGCCGTCGAGACCGAACTAACGCAATTATCAAGTACGCGCTCGCGAACCCGACTGCGACTACCGCTGAGAATTCGATGTTCTCCGCTTACATCGTAAGGGCTGTTGCTTCATCACCTGATCTTTCTGAGAGTCACCCGGAAACCTGGAGCACCAAGATAGCTGTGGATGAGCCAAAAAGAGGTGTTGAGGATAAGGAATTTGATGCCCGAACGCCGAATCGAGTATTCATAGTCCACGGACGAAACGGAATCGCTAGGACTGCGGTTGTGTCAGCCTTGACAGAGGTTGGCCTTGAGGGGATCGTTCTCCATGAGAAACCGAATATGGGGCGACACTTATTAACAAAATTCATTGAGGAGGCAGAACTGGTCACCTTCGCAATAGTGTTAATGACAGATGACGATGTTGGAGGCATGAAAGGCGCTGATTTGGCGCCACGGGCGCGACAGAATGTTATTCTTGAACTGGGATACTTCCTTTCGCACTTGGGCCAACAAAGAGTCTGCGCACTGATCACCCCGGGTTTGGAGACGCCCTCGGACTTCGATGGAATCGTCTACATCCGCATGGATGATGCGGGGCATTGGAAGGCCGAGCTACTACGAGAGCTGAGAGCAGCGGGGATGCCCTTAGTTAAATAGACAATTTGTACGAATGCCGTCTAACAAGGGCATGGACGACGACGCGGTAATAAACCACGCGCGTTATGCCGAACGTTATCTCATGGTTAAACCTGCATGGTGGATGAATGTGATTGACAGGGGATGATTTGATTTGGAATTTCAAAAGGAGTTACTAAATTAATGAAAATTAACTGCAAAATTTTTAAAGAATTTCGCAAAATGAAGTACAAATATGAAATGGCAAATTAGAATAATTGGGGATGCACAAGATTTACATGAGATTGGTAAATCGTTTTCAAATGATAATATTCGTATTACTAAAAAACTGAATAATGAATATTATTTATTTTCGGATGAATTTCAAATATATACGAATGCAAAAGATGTATTTGATATTGCTG
>CAYTLV010000063.1:0-8789 GCA_964438445.1 uncultured bacterium
TCCAATACACCACAATTATAACCATTAAACCCAACATCGCCATTATCATAACCAATGTTTATTAGTGTATCGCGCGCAATCTGCTGCACATTAATATATTCTGCCTTTGTTGTCATTTCACCACCCACAACAACAAACCCGGTTTTTATAAATGCTTCGATAGCAACACGCGAATTTGGATCAGCTTTTATAGCGGCGTCAAGAACCGCATCCGATATTTGATCACATACTTTATCGGGATGTCCTTCCGTAACGGACTCTGATGTAAAAAAGATTCTTTCCATTTCTATTCCTTTTCTAATGACAACGCAAAATGATCTGCCGTAAGCATCAAAAAAAGTTATTGTGGGGTGGGAGAAGTTCATAACGTTTTGACCTCGCCGGCCCACATCATTTTGCCACCGTAGCGCTACTCGGTTGGCGTTCCACTGAAGGAACTCTTGATGTAGGGGGAAGATATAATGAATTTTTACCTTCGTCAATATATTTTTTGACAATGTAGCATGCAGAAACAAGACAGTGCCATATCTCTATATTATTTAACCCACCCAAAAAACCCTTTGCATTTTTTGGCACGCTCAGTTAAATTCACAAAGGATAAAGTTTAAGGAAGTTTATAAGACTATCGTTTTGTTAAAGGCTATTGAAAATCGTGTTAACGCAGGACAGGTGCCTTTAGCGAACGTTTTTACCGAACGTTAAAAGCCCGTTCGGTTTTTTTTAAAGGGTAAAAATTGGAATATTTAAAAATCATCATTCTTGCCATCATCCAAGGATTAACCGAGTTTCTACCCGTAAGTTCCTCTGGACACCTTGCTTTGGCAGAGTATCTGCTTGGAATAGAATCTCCGGGTGTAACGCTTGAGGTTTTCCTGCATTTTGGTACATTTCTTTCAGTTCTGGTGATCTTCTGGAAAGATATTGTCAAGATACTTATTGCGGTATTTGGCAATTTTTGGAAAGTATGGAAATATCCCACGGTCATGAAAGCAAATGAAGATTTCGCCATGGGTGTTTATATTGTTCTTTCCATGATACCGGCAGGTATTGTGGGGCTGGTTTTTGAAGAACAGATCGATGGTTTATTTGATAATATTGTCTTAGTTGGAGTTGCCCTGCTTGTAACGGGTACAGTGCTTTTTCTTACACAGTGGGCACAGAATGAACGCAGACCATTAAAGGGATGGCGCGCATTCTTGATGGGTGTTGTACAGGCTATCGCAATAATTCCCGGTATTTCCCGATCCGGTTCGACTGTCTCTACCGGAATGTTCTTGGGAATGCCGCGCGAAAAAGTAGCTAAATTTTCTTTTCTAATGGCGCTTCCTCTTATCTTTGGTGCCACAATCATGAAGGCAAAAGATGCTTTTGCCGCAGAAGGTTTCGTATGGTCGGGAATTATCATCGGGACAGCGACCGCATTTTTATTTGGCTACTTCGCAGTAAAGTGGCTATTGCGGGCTATTATTAAAGGACGACTCTATATGTTTGGTTTTTACTGCCTTGCTTTGGGTTTTTTAGCAATTATATTTGGATAGATTATGAGTTGGCTTAGCGAGTATGAACATGAAATAGCAACGATACGGAGCGGCAAGCTTAAGCCTGTCTATTTTCTATATGGAAACGATTATTATTTAAGAGATACAGCTGTACAAAGTATTCGGAAAAGCATGGGTGAAAAGGGTATCTCTTACGATTATAGTTACTTCAATGCTGCCGAACTGGATGCCAATGAACTCCAGAATGTTCTATTTGGCACATCGCTTTTTCAATCTACCCGTTGTTCTGTTATCAATAATGTCAAAGGTCTTTTGCCATCGGCACGTAAAATAATGAATAATTATCTCAAGCAAGCGGTAGCGTCCAATGTGCTGATCTTGACGGCAGAAGAAATTGACGGTCGAAACGCGTTTTATAAACGCATTCAAGCTACTGCTACAGTCATGATGACAAATTCACCTTTTGAAAGCGAAATACCGGGTTGGATCAGGCAATACACGGCTAAGCTGAACAGAGTAATTGATGTTAACGCGATCAATGAATTAATCCGTTATGTAGGCTCAGACATGGGCAAGCTTAGCAACGAAATTGACAAGGTACATATTTATTTACCCGAAGATCATGCAATTACACGTGATGATATTCGTAAAGTAAGCGGTTATTCTAAAACGCACAGTATTGATCAAATGCTCGAAGCAATTGGCCAGCGAAATAAAAGTTCAGCTGTGGCGATATGCAAAAATCTTATTGAAAACGGCATTAGTGATGTGTACCTTATTATTGCCATGTACCAGTATATTTGGAAATTGATCTTATTAAAAGATCAAAGATTGATCAATTCTCCCGATCTTTCGAAACAAGTTAGAGTTTATCGCCCGAAACAATTGGAACAGTTAAAATTCATAGCTTCGCGTTTTACTTTAGCTCAATTAAGAAAAGCTGTCAATGTTTTGGTTGAAGCGGATCGCCGCGTGAAAACAAGCTCTTGTGACCCCGTAAGTAATTTCATGATCACCCTAGAGGGAATATTAGACTGATATGGACAAAGCAAAAATTAAATATACCGATGAAGAACTGATAAAACGCTTTCAAGATGGCGACGAACGCGCCTACATTGAGTTAGTAAAGCGATATAAAGACCGTTTGTTGAATTTTGTGTATAGATACCTTAATTCATTTGAACAATCCGAAGATGTTGTTCAGGATACACTGATGAAATTATATACCAGCGCGCATATGTACCGCGAGATTGCAAAATTCAGCACCTGGATATTTACCATTGCGGCCAATTTGGCGAAATCTGAATTGCGTAGACTTAAACGCCGTCGTGTAATATCTATACACAGCATGGGTTATGATAATAAAGAATATGAAATCCCTTCCGTAGATTATGATCCGGCAAAAGAAACGACATCTAATTATGGCGAAAAACAGATCCAGCAAGCCATAGATACATTACCGGATCAATTTAAAACCGTGATCATCTTGCGGGAAGTACAACAGTTATCATATGAAGAAATAAGTCAAATCCTTGGCATTTCAATTGGTACGGTAAAAAGTCGGATCAATCGCGGTCGATTAAGGCTGCAAAAATTGTTGAAAGAATTAAAGGAACAATAAATAAATTGGGGCATTCTAGAAACTGATGATTTTTAAAGTGGTGTTTAAAAAATTGATGGAGGTAGTGCGTATAGATGGATTGTTATAGTTTTGATAGAATCATTTCTGATTATATCGATGCAAATCTGAGCGTTAAATTACGACAAGAAGCAAACGAGCATATTAGTGTGTGCCCAAGATGCAAAGAGAAGCTGAATGATTTGGAAAACATTTTGAGCGAACTCGGTTCTTTGCCATATCGTGAAACACGTCCCGATTTTGAGTCCAAGCTTATGGACCGCATCAACCAGACAAAAGAGCAGAAAGAAAACCGTTTTATTCGGATGTTCCAAGATTATTCACGACCGATTTCGGTGATAGCAGCCGTGATGCTTCTTGTTGCGACGTCAATATTCGTTTATACTTCGGTAGTCATACCAAATTCTCCGGGTTCCATTCCATCTGCAGAGATTCGCAGTGTGGGGCCCAATAAGTCCATGACAATGCCAGCAGCAGCCACGGCAAACGTACAACCAGCTTTAGTCAGTACGACCAATAAAAGCAATCTTCCGGACACGAATAAGGTAGAAACACCGAATTATAATAACCAGATCATGATGGTAAACGAATAAATAATTTGGAATTGAACAATAATTCCTTATATTTCGCCGCAATTAAAAGGACGAAGGAGAAAAAATGGCCAAACCTCAAACATTCGGAGCAAAGATTGCCAACCGTGAAAAGACAGGAACAACCTGTTCTGTATGCGGACAACAGATCTCTTATGTTAAACATTATGCAAACGTAAAAAATACAGACGGCAATGTAAAATATAAACAAAAAGTCGTTGGTATCTGCGGATGCAATAAAAAGGATTATCTCGGTTAAGATATAAACCTTTTTCAAGTTTTAAACACCTCGATTTATCGGGGTGTTTTTATTTAAAGCACTATTTTGAGTATAATTATATCTTACGACTTAGCCACCTTTTTTAATGAATTACTCTCAATAATTCCTTATTATAAGAAGATGCATATGAAATCAACCATATTTGGATTATTTGTACTGTTATTATTGCTTTCCTGCGGTTCGCAGGAGTTAGTAACGGACAGTCTCGAGAAAAAAGTGCTCGAACATTACCCCACATCTGGGATAACCCATTTTATGTATGGCGAAATATACAGATCAAGCGGGAATTATTCATATGCAAATTTGGAATATCGTAAGGCCTTGGAATACGATACAACCACAACGATCTTAAATGCGATCGGAGAAAGTTATCGTTCACTCGGTAAATATAAACAGGCAACGAACTATTTTGAAAATTCGCTAAAATTAGATCCTACCAACGCTACAGCACAATTCAATCTATTGGATCTCTATATGAAAGAATTGCAATATGAAAAAGCAATTCCAATTCTAGTAAATGAACTAAAAAACGAACCAAATAATTCAGATTATCTTCAACGTCTGGCAGAGTGCTATCGCGGTGTTGGGCAGCACGAGAATGCGCTAACAATTTTAGGCAAACTGATAGACCTTAGCCCTAATTACCCGTGGTCATATATTTATGCGGCTGAGATCATGCTTGAGAACGATCGCATAGCGAATGCGGCACCCTATCTTGAACAGGTTGCGAGGAATATTCCACCGAATAACGAACTCTATGAGTTTTGGGTCCGAGCCCTTTTTGAGAGCAATAACATTGAAGGCATGTTAAGTGCGTTGGAATTTTGGTTAGACCAGGAGCCCGAATCATTATCACCATATTTTCTTTATATTGACCACCAGTTCAGGCTTGAAAATTTTGAAGCAGGAGACAAGCTGCTGGATCGCATTAAAGATCGCTGGCAGGAAGATGCTTTAATCTCATATTTCCAGGGGATTTCCGCCATGTCCCGGGAGGATGTAAAAAAAGTATGGTTCTACTTTAAACGCGCCGATGAATTTCCTGATGCCGGTGTTGATCTATATCTATATTATGGACTTTGGTTTTGGGAAAAAGGTTATCTTGAAGAAGCTGAAACGGTTGCCGATCTCGCTATTGAAAAAAGAGGTCCCGGTGCACGCTGGCTACACATGAAGGCAATGATCAGTGTACAATGGGGTAACTACGAAAAAGCCGAGCAACTATTACTAAGCGTTATTTCTGTAGACTCAACGAATTTAAATGCCCGGGAGGATTTGGCAAATCTTTACGTGGAAATGAACGAGGCAGAAAAAGCAGATCATACATACAAAGAGTTACTGGGTGATTTACCGCAGAATATAAGCATATTAAATAATTATGCTTACGCCTTAGCTCGTTTGGATCTAAATCTGGATAAAGCAATGGATATGGTAAACAAGGCCTTAAGACAAGAAAAAAGCGCCGCGTACTGCGATACGAAAGCATGGATATTGTACCGGCAAAATAAATATAATCAAGCATTGAAATGGATCAAAAAAGCTTTTGAGTATTCGGATGTAAGTGCCGATATGTTTGCGCATAAAGGACATATCCTTATTGCGCAGAACAAAAAAGAAGCCGCCAAAAAGACTTTTTTAGAATTGCTAAAGATCGATCCAAACAATATCGATGCCATCAATGCATTGGAGGAATTAAAATAATGGATGTTTCCGTCATCGTTCCGGCCTATAATGAAGAAGGAACTATTAAAGAACTGGCGCGCCAGGTACTTGATGTTTTTTCAGAAAAAAAGTATGAAGGGGAGATCATCTTTGTTAATGATGGTTCCACTGACGCAACTACTGAATACTGTGAAACTCTTACAAAAGAACATAGCAATATTTCACATATCCACTTCCACAGAAATAAGGGGAAAGCAGCCGGTTTGCAAGCCGGGTTTGATGAGGCAAAAGGAGATTATGTCATCACTATGGATGCGGATCTCCAGGATGAACCCAAAGAAATTTCTGCTTTGATAGACAAGCTTGAAGAAGGCTGGGATATCGTATCCGGGTGGAAGAAAAAACGTCATGATCCGATCACTAAACGTTGGCCTTCAAAATTATTTAATTGGGCGGCTCGCGTGATGTCTGGGATCAAGATTCATGATTTTAATTGTGGACTAAAAGGATATCGGAATGAAGTGGTCAAGACCGTTAAGCTTTACGGTGAAATGCATCGCTGGATCCCCGTTTTGGCTAAAGTGGAGGGTTTTAAAACCAGCGAGATCGTTGTGACCCATCATCCACGAACTAGTGGGATCAGCAAATATGGTTTTAGCCGAACTTTTAAAGGTTTCTTTGATTTTATGACGATCTTTTTCTTAAGTCGCTTCACCATGCGCCCCATGCACTTTTTTGGTTTTTTCGGACTTTTATCCGCGACTGCCGGGTTCGTTGTCGAGATCATAGTTCTTGTTTATAAATTTGCATACGGACATTCTTTTCAATCTCACATGGCTATGTTGATCTTGGGTGTCTTGCTGATCGTTCTTGGAGTGCAGTTATTTTCTATCGGCCTTATTGGTGAAATGCTGGTTTATCAATCCAAAAAGAAGTCACAATAATGACAAATTTCCCCTACCGTTTTTCGGTAATCGTTCCAACCTATAATCGTCTTGATGAGATCAGGGAATTATTGCTGTCTCTTGAAAAACAGACACTAAGCAAAGATGCTTTTGAGGTTATTATTGTTGATGACGGTTCCACCGATGCAACGGAAGATTTCATTAATAAATTGATCAAAAAAGGAAGCTTGAACCTTTCTTTTTACAAACAAGATCATAAAGGTCCCGGTCCTGCACGAAATACTGGAATGGAACAAGCGAAAGCCGAATACTATATTTTTGTAGACAGCGATTGTATTGCTGATGAAAATTGGTTGAAAGCCTATGATGAGACAATCACTGAACCGGTTGCCGGATTTGGCGGCCCCGACAAGGTTCGCTCCGATTTTTCACCTTTACAAAAAGCTATAGATTATTCTATGACATCTTTTATCACAACGGGTGGTATCAGGGGGTCATCAAAAAAGAAAATATCAAAATATTATCCGCGTTCATTCAATATGGGTGTGCATGCAAATGTGGTGAAAAAAATTGGCGGCTTCGGAACTTTACGTCATGGTCAAGATATTGAATTTACACACCGCATCCGCTCACAGGGAAAAACCGTCAAAGTTATTGACGCCATAGTTTTTCATAAACGACGCACATCCTTGTGGCGATTTTTCAAGCAGGTTTACAATTGGGGCGTTGCCCGTATTAATTTGTATAAGATTGACAAAGGCATGTTAGAACCCATTCACTTTTTTCCGTTTTTGGGAACGTCATTTATTCTAGCTTTTATGATATGTCTGGCAATATGGCCGGCGATCTTGTGGCCTGTACTTGTAGCCGGTGTTGGAGCACTTTTACTGATGGCAATTCATGGAATTTTTAAATACAAAGATATTAGAGTTTTCTTTTTTATTCCTTTTGTGGTTCCGATCCAGATATTGGGTTATGGACTAGGATTTGGCGCTGCTTTGGTGCGCCGGGTAATTTTTGGGGGAAGAGAAAAGGCAGGATTTGTAAAAAACTATTATAAGTAGATAGGAGAAGATATGTCAGAGATAAAACAAACACAAAAATGGGTCAAGCCACTGGTAATAAGCCTTGTTTTACTTATTCCATTATTCTATTTCTTCTCACCCATGATCTTTCAGGGTCAACGCCCAAGCGGCGTTGATGTCTCTGCATCAAAAGGAAGCGCCAATCTTTACATAAAATTTCAGGAAGAAAGCGGTGAAAAAGTCCTTTGGAACCCCAATATTTTTGCCGGCATGCCGGTATATCCCCGCATATCGCCTAATATTATTCATGTAGATAATTTGATAGGTGTGTTGGGGAAAGTTATATACTCATATTTTTGGTATTATCTATTAGGTGCACTGGGCATATTTTTTCTTTTACGCTACAAAAAGTTACCCTGGTATATTGCCCTGATACCCGCGGTGGCATATATGCTTTTGCCTCACTGGATGGCACTCATGCATGTGGGACATTTTGCAAAACTTAGAGCCTTCATGATCTTGCCTTGGGTAATTTTAAGTTTTAATTATCTTGTAGATAAACGTTCATGGCTCGCCGTAGGTTTATTTACTGCTGCATTTTCATGGATCATGCGCACCCAACACGTTCAGGTAACATTTTACAGTATTCTGCTTCTTTTGTTCTTATTTTTGGTTCCGGTTATTCGTCTGCTGATTAATAAAGAATGGAAAGCATTTGGTGATTTAGCCGCGAAAATCGCGGTTGCTATTGTTTTGACGGTGGCTGTTTCAAGTCAGCCTTTTATCAGCTTGGAAGAATACACACCCTACTCAACACGTGGTGGCAATGCCGTTCAAACGGATATGACAAAAGTTGACAATGCAGAAACAAAGGGTGCCGGACTTGAATATGCAACACGTTGGTCCCTGGACGGAAAGGGTGTTGTTGGTTTTGTGATCCCCCGTTTTGCGGGCGGACTTTCACAAGAGACATATCAAGGCAGTGAATATCCCCAACTTAAAGGTCGGGTGATCCCGGGCTATTGGGGTGAAATGCCATTTACTCAAAGTTATGATTTTGTTGGTATCCTAATATTTGTCTTCGCCATTTTTGGCGTTTGGGCTTATTGGAAAAAAGATGGTTTTGTCCGCGGACTTAGCATCTTTTCGGGCTTTGCTCTTTTACTTGGTTTGGGCCGGCATTTTATGC
>CAYTLV010000064.1:0-8715 GCA_964438445.1 uncultured bacterium
TCATCCATTTCTAATACATATACTTCGCGACCACTTCGATCAAATAGGTGATCTTCGATCTTTCGTTATGGTCAAGATTACCGTCTCGTTTGACTTGTTTGAGTGCGTGCTTAAGAAAATCTTTAATACTATCCAATTTAGTGTTTTTCTTGCCGACATCACCCTCAATAAAACGCTTTTGTAGATGGTCAAATACCGTCTGTTTCTTGGGGCTTTGCTCGTCATCTTCCATCCGGTCAAAGAGACTCTGCAGGGTTTTTAGCGTTGAAAGGTCATTCTCGCCGAGTCGATCATAAATAAACGCTTCATTGGGTGATTCCGCAAGAACCGTAAAAAGATAGGCTAAATAATTACTGACACCCTCAAGCTTGGGATAATCCAGTTTTTCTGCGGAATCTTGGCATGTATGATATTGGCGAAATTTTCCGGTAGTCATGAATAAATAAGGCAGATCATATTTGTATAGCGGAATATAATCTCCAGAGGGTGGAATGGCATGTGCTCCCATCCGCATAGGGGAGAGATTTTTGACTGCAATTCGCATTTCATCAAGAATGGCACCCACACCTGATTTTTCTGCACCGATCACAAAAAAGATCTCCTGAAATTTCTCCGGAACGCGACCTTCGCCCATACGGTGAGCCAGCATATCAAGAATGATAGCCAGATCGATGCGTTCAACGATTTCGGGGAAATCTTTACAGAAATGTTCCACGCCCATGTGTTCTGAATTAAAATAGGGGGGTTCTTCAGCATCAAAACAGGTAATGATCAGCGAGCGACGGTCATTGTCGTTATATTCTTCCGCCTCAACAAAGAGTTTGCCGGCGTGTAGGATGGCTGCAACAGCCGATGCATTATCATCGGCTCCGGGGTAATAGCGCAAGCCGGTCTTATGTTTACCGAGATGGTCGTAGTGAGCATCTATCAGAATAAAGCGGTCTCTGAGAGCGCCTCTTCCGGGGACAACACCAATGATATTTGATCCGGTTTCGCCTTCGGGTAAACCACCAAATTCATGGATATAACCGTTCGCGGTGCCGGGGCCGATACCCGCACGCATCATATTATCGATAATATAGTCCCGCGCGGCTTTGGAACCCGGTGTTCCGGTCCGCCGCCCATTACATTCTCTGGAAGCCAAAAAATGCACGATGTCGATAATAGGGTCAATCATATTATTTTAATTTATCCCGGTAACGTTTTTCCAGTTCGGAAACATATAGAATGATCGTAATGATCGGTTTAATATTACTTTTACAGGATTTTGAAAAAACTTTTTCAATTGCTGATTTGTCAAAAATAGACTGAAGAATCTTTGACCTTTTGTATAATTTTAATGCTTCTAAAATAACCGGGTCATCCAAAAATTTTGATTTGTTTTTACGATTAACTGTTTCATTTATTCTTCTGGAAATAAGTCGTGATAGCATGTTGAATTTAATGATCGCATTGATTGATTCTTTTAATGACTGGAGCTTAATACTTAGTGGGGAGTTTAACTTGAATGAATAGTTGTGCAAGGGAGAGTTTAAAGATTTTTTATCAAGCAATTTAAGGAAATTAACAAATAATTCCGTATTGATCTTATTCCTTGGAATATGATACAAAGATAGTGATAACAGATTATGTGCCATCATGGGTTGGATCGTCCAAAAATGCATTCTTGCCCGATCTTCGCCTGAATAGACCAAACCATTGTAATAATCAAAGTAAAAATGTTTGACCCTATCCTCCACATTGTGCTCAGGATAACGATTCTCAATTTGAGTAAAATGGTTAATGATATTGGAATTATCTATATTCAAAAGTTTTTCAGCCTCTTTAAAATTAATACCATTGATGAGAAAGTTATTTTTGAACAATGATGTTAATGATCTGTAACCCTTAATATGCCGATAAGGATGCCGGATAAAATCACCACCGAAACCTTGGAATTTCACTGCGGGGCTTTTCTCGATATTTTTTCTTTCGATATTGTCAAGATAGCATGCCAAATTTGTAACAGCATTGACTGTGCATCCGGTAAGAAATGTTATTCTTGACATGTCGTTTATGTCCATTTCATGTGATGCTTTGATCTTCGTAAGTTTCATATTGTATTGAGCTGCAACATGTTCTGCACAACGGCTTTCATCACCCGAGATCAAATCATCGGTAAAAAACTCGGCATCTTTTGTTATATTGCAAATTCCATAGAATACAGCACGGGAATCCAGTCCCCCGCTCAGATCTCCTACTAGCTTTAATTTACGTTTTTGAAGTGTCTTGATGGTATCACGCAGAGAGCTCAGATATATATCGGTATATTTTTTTATAAACTTTTTTCGACCGGAGAAAAATTTTGTGGTTGTTAGGTCATGTTTGTTTGTTTCAATACTGACAGATAAGTTGTCGTTTATCTTTTTTGCACGGATCAGGGTAGAAGGTGGCGTTTTGAATACATTGGAAATGATCGTCTTTCCTTCCATGTAGAACCGGAAGAGAATAAGCTCAAGAATCGCATTCTTGTTCAGTGTTATTTCCGGGAGATTATCTAGTATAAATGTATGTTCCCGCGAGATCAGCAACATGTCATGATCATAATAATATTGCGTCTTTAATCGTCCCCAAAGGTCATTAAAAACTTTCAGTTCATTTTTTTGAATATGATAAAGATAAACAATATAATCACCATGAAAAGAATGAATGAACATATTAATTTCATTATTTACGGAACTTTCGTCGCATGCTACGATTTTGGATAATGTCTCTTTAAGCTCTTGTTCGCTTTTATTATAGATCAGACCCTCAATAACAACAATCGCGCTTTGGGTCTCAAAATATTCGATGGGATATCCGTCATATCCTGTTTTTGCGATAATAATATCATCGTTTTTATAAAGAACTTCAGTGCTGTAATGTTTTTCGCTATTCAGAACATTAAGATCTAAAGAAGTGAGGTCCTTGTTGTTGTTATTGTAATATATGCTAATGCCGGGCATAGACAGGGCTCCAAATAATTATAATAGTATTCCAGCGATCGTTGCTGTTGTCCAACTTGCGATTGCGCCACCCATCATGGCTTTAAGCGCCACCTTGGCAAGTGTATTCTTTCGATTCGGAGCTAAAGCACCAATACCACCCAATTGAATTCCTATGGATGAGAAATTTGCAAAACCACAAATCGCGTAAGTGGCAATTGTTTGTGCACGTTCATCAAGAACACCATTTTGAATATAGGTTCCTAATGTACCATAAGCCACAAATTCATTGAGGGCTATTTTCATTCCAAGAAGGTTACCCACCTCACCGGCATATTTCCATGAAACACCCATGAGCCAGGCAAGAGGTTTAAAAATAAAAGCGAATAAGGTCTGAATAGAACCGGGAAAAAAACCGGCATATTCACCCTTGACAGGAGATATACCACTCGTAATGGCATATTCAAAATATTCCTTACCCAGCAATTTACCATCGATCAGTGAATCTAACCAGTTAATACCTGAATCCAATACTGCCATGACGGCAATAAAACCGAGGAGCATAGCACCGACATTGACGGCCAGTTTCAAACCGTCGGTGATTCCATTTGACAAAGCACCTAGCACATTTTGCGCACGTTCCATCTGGGGTATTTTGATCATTCCGGCGGTTTTTGATTTTTTAAGCTCAGGATAAATGATCTTGCCGATAACAAGAGCAGCAGGGGCAGACATGACAGATGCGGCAACCAAATGGCCGGCATCAACGCCCATGGCAATATAGCCTGCCAATACACCACCTGCAATGGTTGCGAATCCACCTACCATCACGGTGAGAAGTTCGGATTCTGTCATTTCATTTAGAAAAGGTTTGATCAGAAGGGGAGCTTCCGTTTGTCCGACAAAGATATTAGCCGAACATGAAAGCGTTTCAGCCCCGCTCGTTCCCATGGTCCAACTCATGAATTTTGCCATGGTTTCAACCAACTTTTGCATAACGCCAAAATGGTAGAGAATGGCCATAAAGCCGCCAAAGAAAACAATTGTAGGTAAGACCACAAAAGCAAATAAATAACCAAATCCCGGCCATGCGGCATTTTGAGGGAAAAAATATTCCGGATTGGCTAAATTGCCAAATAGGAATTGAGCACCATAAAGGGACATGCTGAGGAACTTAGCAACGCCGTCGGAAAAGGACTGGAAGATCTCCTGTCCATAAATTCCGGTAGCTGCCGGTGCTGTAAAAATGGCAATAATCAGAACAGCACTTAAGTAAGGCTTAACTTTTTCATATTTGATCAGGTATTTGTTAGTGAGCATCACAAGAAGAACGAAAAGAAATATCCATGTAAGGGGAATAATTTGCATTAGGAAAAAGAAAATGGCAGAGAATCCTGCGGCCCCGAGAACAATGCCAACGATCCAAAGGAATTTTGGGTAAGCCTCTTTGATAATATCACGAAAAACGTAGATCACAAGCAAAAGGGCAAAGATAGCCATACCAATCCACGAGACCGTCGATTTTTGTAATATGATTAAGGCAAAAAGGAATTGCAGGAAGAGTCCCCACAAAACTGTTCGCATATTGATCTTGGTTTTATGATATGAAAGAAGCCATGCAATGAATAAAAGCACCAAAAGACCCAATAAACTAATCAATTTCATACTTACCTCGGTTTTTATATAGTATATTTCCCCTGCGATGTAAATTAGTAAACAGAGGATGAATTTAAAAATGAAAAATGTGTTAAAACCCTTACTTGTAATTACCCTATTTAGCATTACACTTGCTTTTGCCGGCTTGCAAGTCAACGAGTTGCTTTTTGTACCTTGGGGTGAAAAAAATAATGAAGTCCGCCATGAATCTTACCCCGGATTTCATACCGGTCCTCTTTCTTTCCAAGTACAAGAAGATGGAATTACAATTTTTGATACCGAGAACAAAGAGCTTAAAACATTTTACACTAATGGCACTTTGTCTTCAGAAAAACTAACAGATACCCATATTATTGATTTTTATAAAGAAAATGATGCGCTTTATCTAATGCATCCGCAAAATATTTATGTAAGAGTAAATGACAAAACAGAGCTCATTTCTCATCTGGATGACCCCAAGAATATGTTTTACGGACTGAAAATACAAAACGGAAGCATACAAACGTCATATCAAACAGGGAAGGTGCAATGCACACCGCCTGCCCTGAATAAGGGCCAAGTATCTGAGATAACAGTCACAAGAACCTTGCCGGCATCTCTCAATGTTGAAATTGGCTCGAATACTTATGTTATTAATGTTCCTGAAGTCGGTTCCGTTGATTATATTGGATCCACTCCCGACAATAAACATTATATCTATGCCGAAACGATCACATCTCATGCACCACTTGCCGTTCAGCGTAATATACTTTTGATAAATAATGAGGGTGAAGTTCTTAATACGCTTCACCTACCAAACCAGAAGTATACTTATATCTTTAAAGAATTTACCGTCGGCGAAAATGGCGAATTATACCATATGCAATCATCTAAAGATGGTATCCATATCTTGGAATGGGATTATATTGAAAACAATGAAGTTGAAAATAGTTATCCCGATAAATTTTCGGAGATCTACCACTTTAATCAATTTGTTGAAGCAGAACCTGAACTTGAAAACCAGCCGTCTTTAGCAAAAACCACCGGATCGGTCACACGGTCCCAGGCATTTGTTACGGCTGATGAGTATGTTCAGCATATATGGACCGCAACGGCAGCAAATATTGGAACAACCGCACTTGTCACAACACCAACCTGGATAGTCATTGGGCAAAACAAAAAGGTTCCCTATAAATGGGGCGGTTATAATACGGTAGCCCAATTTGATGACGGTGTTGCTGCCGGGAAATTGGCGGGAGACATGAATACCTCCGCCGGTGTAGATTGGAGCGGATGTGTTGGTGCAGATTGTTCCGGTTTTGTCAGCAGATGTTGGACGTCTGGAAGATATACAACATCCTCCTTCAATCAGGTATCTACACAGCTCTCCAGTTTTAATAATCTTTTACCGGCAGACGCAACGAACAAAGCGGGTTCACATATACGTATGGTCGTAGAATGGGCAGCTGATGGAAGACTGGTACAGATCGAAGAGACTGGCAGTGGTTGGGCGGCACGTTACTATACTTGGCTTTTAAGTGATATTACTGCTTATGCCCCTATTCGTTATAACAATATTCTAAGTTCTTGGGCTCCCAAACCCACATTATTGTCTCTTACAAGCAAACCTGATAGTTTGACCTTAAGTTGGACAGCTGATGAAAGTGGTGATTTTACCGGATACAAGGTATATAGAAAATCAATGGCCCAAAGTGAATATTCTGTTGCAGCAACAGTAACAAAAGGCACACTAACTGTCACGATCCCTCAGGCAAATAATGTTCATTTCGATTATTTTGTTGCCGCTTATGTAGCAGCGGACAGTGATAATTATAATGCATCCGATGTTTATTCCGCTAAAGGGACAAGTTCAGGTAAGCAAGTTCTTCTTGTAGATGGTTTTGATAGATTCTTGGGTACAGGCTCATATGGTTCACCCGTTCATAGTTTTGGCAGTTCTACGGCAAAAGCTCTTGATGAGTGGGATGTTGCCTATGAAGCTTGTGCAAATGAAGCCATCATCAACGGTGATGTTGACCTTAAGAACTATGAAGTGGTCTGGTGGATATGCGGAGATGAAAGTACAGCAGATGAAACCTTTAATTCTGTTGAGCAGGACAGGGTGGAATCATATCTAAAACAGGGTGGAAAACTATTCGTTAGCGGCTCTGAAATTGCCTATGATCTGGACCACAAGGGAAGTACTGACGATAAAGCATTTATACATAACTACCTTAAAGTAGCATATACCAACGATAATGCCGGAAATTATTCCGTTTCCGGAATAACAGGCACGGTTTTTGCACCCTTGTCTTGTCAGTTCTCTGATGACGGCAATGAAACAGATACCTATGAAGAAGATTACCCGGATTATTTAGGAGTTTACGGTAGTTCTCAAAAAGCTTTGAAATATGGGAACGGATATACGGCTGCAGTCAGCTTCAGTGGTACTTTCTCGGGCGGAACAGCAGCCGGAAAGGTCATGACCATGGGTTTCCCCTTTGAAACAATTACAACAGCAGTAAAGCGCCAGGATCTTGCAGGTTATATTTTACGTTATATGGGCTATAGTGTAACGGTAAATACCGAAACGCTTATTCCCTTGTCATGCAGCTTAGGTCAGAACTATCCCAATCCCTTTAATCCGATGACGACGATTGCTTACAATCTTGATCGCCCCGCAATGGTTAATATTCCAATTTATGATCTTCGCGGTAAACTTGTTCAAAATATGATGCAAGGTTATCGCAATGCCGGAGAGCATGAAATAATATTTGATGGAACAAATTTACCTTCGGGTGTGTATATTTATGGGTTAGAATTAAGTGGAATACTGTATGAAATCAAGAAAATGACAGTGCTAAAATGAGGCATTTTTTATTGTATCAGATATGAATATTCCCTATTTTCGCATAAATAATTGCTTTAAATGGAATTATAGCAAAATTAATAGCCTGTTACCTTATCTCAGGTAGAAAATATCTCAAAGGAGATTTTATGAAAATAAAGCGGCTTTCAATTCTTATGTTTTTAAGTCTGTTTTTGATGCAAATAATATTTGCTCAAACAGCCGGAATGATGATTCCTCAAACTACTGGCCAGACGCAAAATATGGTAAGTCATATGAGCTATAGTAATGATGTTTACTCGGCTGTTGAAATTGATCCGGCAGATTATATCGTGGGAAGCGGTGATAAATTCCTTATTCAGATCAGCCATCTAAATACAACCACCTATGGTGTAGATATTTCACCAATGGGGGATCTGATGATACCCGGTATTGGCCAGGTTCATATAAGCGGTATGGTTTATAACGATGTAGTTAAGATCATTAAAGAGAAATGTAAACAAAGATTTTCAACAGCTGAAATTGATGTCAATTTAGTCGATGTTAGAGACGTCAATATCCCGGTATTTGGAGCGGTTCAGAATCCGGAAATGATCACCTTATACACAGAATCCGATGTAAATAATGTTACGGAACCTTCTGTTAAAACGCCACAAACTGCAGGTACCGTCCAAAAGAGAGAAATGACCGGCGTATCAGTAAATGATGAATATGCCTTACCGGCTTCTTTGCGCTTGAATGATCTTATAAGCATGCTTTCACTTCACTATTTGGCAAAAGATTTTGAGGTTGAAGTACGTGGATATGACGATACATCGATTGTCAATATTTACAATTATTACATGAAGGGTAATCTTGATGATAATCCCTTCCTATACAAAATAAGATCAATATATATCCCATACGCCGATGTGGAAAAAGAATGTATTCATGTTTACAGTCCGATCAATACCAAAGCAATTGTTCCGATAATACCCGGTGAAAAAGTATATGAATTTATTCAACGAAAGCTACAGATGACCAATATTACAAATTATGATGCCATAACTTTAAAACGTGATGGCAAGATCATTCTTGACCAATCAAACAGTATGGAAGATCAAAATATCGAATTATTGGC
Source organism: uncultured bacterium (assembly GCA_964438445.1). GTDB lineage: Bacteria > Fidelibacterota > Fidelibacteria > Fidelibacterales > Fidelibacteraceae > M50B103. The sequence goes on from CAYTLV010000064.1 coordinate 8,567, forward strand.
AGGAGACGTTTTAGAGGTCTCAAGTGCCAAACGCATTATGGTCAATGGATTTGTCAATGAGCCGGGAATCTATAATTACATTCAAGGCCATACCGTCGCAGATTACATTGCAATGGCCGGAGGTGTGGATGAAAAAGGCAGTAATAAAA
>CAYTLV010000065.1:0-2477 GCA_964438445.1 uncultured bacterium
CTCAGATCCACTGTAACCCATTGCCAACCTTCCGGTACGGGATAAATACTTCTAACGACAGTTGACATTGATTCAACCGTTGAAACACTTCCCGCCACCCTGATTTCGTTAGGCGCATTATCCATAGCGGACCACCAGCCCATTTGCCAAAATCCCAGCAAGTGGTGACTTTCACTGATCGTGATAGAGGGAGAGAACATCCAGGAATCTTCTTCCTGATAGGTATCTGGAGCAATATCATAGCTGTCAACCCCAATACATTCATCACCCTCTAATGATATTATTCCAAATCCCGAAGGCATGGGTGCTTTAGTCCATTGTGTCCAAAAATCATTATCAAAAGTAAAATCTTCGTAGTAGCCATCTATCTGCCAATCCATATATATATTATCGATCGCCCAAGTTTCTCCGTTGGTACTTTCATATACAAAAGCCAGATAAAATGTTTTGCCGTAATTACTCGAATAGTTTAGATTTATTTGAGCTAATGACCAATCATCAGGCAAATTTTGACTTGACCAAATGCTTGTAAAATCTTCCGGATCCGTACCACTCCACGAAATCATAACCTTATTTGGTGCGTTATCATAATCATTATAATAACCGATATGCCAGAAATTAAGCACGCCACCAGTTGTCCCGTCAATAGTGATAGGATTGGTGACCAGCCATTCTTCCTGGCGTTCTCCTTCTTTGCCATAATCACAATATGCGACAGGATTATCTCCGATATAGCCGGAGGTCCAGCTTGTACCTTTCTGATTATCTCCACGATTATATATCTTCCAATCGACGGGGATGCCGTGATTGAAGGTTTCTTTTGTGATCGTGGAATCCAATCGCGGTGGTTCCCATGTCATATAAGCAGCACCCCAAAGAGTACTGTCACTGGTAGCAAGACCCGTTACTACAGGCAATGGATTACTTGTTCTGAACGTGTAATCTCCGGAGAAAAAAGGGCCATTGCCGTAACGGTCATACCCGCCAACTTGATAGTGATAAGTCGTGTCTTTAATAAGTTCATACATGCGGACCGCGTTTGTAATATCCGTGCTTCCGCTAAATGAAAGTGTGTCGGTATAAGTTGTTGTCAAGCCCCAGCGAATGATCGCAGTTGATGGCTCATTGGTCGTCCACCACACCGATGCTTCGTTGTCATGAATCCGGTAAGCCTCGGGCGACCCGACAAGTGCGGGCGCTGTATTGTCAACACCTGTATCAAAAGCCAGCGTATCACTATGAACTGTATCAACACCTTCAATGATTGAAATTGCGCTATAATAATATGTCTTCTGAGCTTCCAAACCTTCGATCAAAACACGGTGATCTTTGGTCGGCTCAAGCGTGTCTTTTTCAATGATCTCGTAATATCCATCAACTCCCCATACCAATCGTGTATCGGAGTATTTGTTTGTTTTCCAGGTAAGCTCAACAGCCCAGGAGCTTTGAACATTAATATTCGGCCCTTCGGTAAATTCAAATTCATTAATGATCTCGGTTCGGGGCGGATAGAAATAATGAGTTGTTGTTTGACTGCCGTAATACATGGAAGCTGCAATAGCATAATCTGTGACATGAATTTCATCCAGTCTTCCAGGTCTTGAATCCCAGTTTGTTTCGGTACTAAAAATGATCTGGAACTCATGACCATCCCAAGCAAAAGCAGATGTTGGAGTTGTATAGTATCCTTCAAGTTCATAGCTATTCATAAAGCTTGTCGTACTCCATTTATTCAAGAACGGAGAGAACATATGAACTTTGGCATAATTATCCAGATTCGACCCATCTTCTATCACCATCATGATGCGATCATCCAAGCGAATCCCACCCGATTTTGCGCTGTACATATTGATCACATCTTCAGACCACTTACCTTCTATGCTATTATAGGCATGGATATATTTTGTGTTGGTATTATACCAATGATCATAGGATAACAACCCGCAAAAATCGGATGTAAAAATGCCATCGACATTGTTTGACTTGAAGTCCAAAATATCCCACTCATCTTTTAATACCGAATAACCATAGGCCTTCAATTCGGCAGTTCCGTTCATACTACTCACCTGTTGCAAAAATATCCCGGTATGACCGGTGGCTTCGATCATAAATTGGGAAGTATTATATACCTCCATTGGTTCTTTCCATTCACCTTTGAGTCCATTGAACACAAAGAGATTGTTTTTTGTGTAGTTATTGGAAGCCGCTAAAACATATCCGGCTTTTGCGGCGCCTTTAACAGTAAATTGACTACCGGGATAAGGAATGCTCAACTGTTGAATGCCATCGGCATGTGAACTATAAGCCCATAGCGTTGCATTATAAGGATCGTTCTTATACCATGCCAGCATCATATCCTCATAGGTTAGCAAGTTGTCAATACCTTGCCGACTTTCAATATAATCGGGCAACCATTCATTTGTACAACCGTTATAAATATGTCCCTGCCAAACATCTCCGGATCGTGCACCTTGAAC
>CAYTLV010000065.1:2577-8598 GCA_964438445.1 uncultured bacterium
AAAGTATAGGCAAGATATCCGCTTGAGGTCTTACCCAGCACAAGCCCATTGTCTCCGTCAATCATCAAAGTATAGTTATCCGCTTCTGCTGTCAGGATATCCGTATTCCATTCTCCGGTGACTGCACTGTAGGACAATGCCACATCATTACCAACTCCATCTGAAATAAACAAAGCACACAAAGGTCCTTTAGTTGCCATAACAATATTACCAAAATAAAATGGTGATGTGCTTGCGTTTCCTGTCAGCAAACTATGTGCCATAGGGGGAACATCCATGGTAACATCAATCCAATAGTAATCCGATTCAATACGACCGTTGATATTCGACATAAAAATGTCGGCATCTGAAGCCGGTGCATCCCAGTCGTGAAAATTCATTACCACTCGCCCGCGATTAAAATCACAAACGATCAGCGAGTCCGTATTGGACGTAGAACGGAATTCAGTACCATTCGCAATATCATATCCGTACACATCTTTGGGGGCTTCCATATCTGTACTGGGAGCGTTTCGCCAGTCTTCCCAGATCACGATCCCGTCATGTACTCTCGGATGTTTTTGGACGCTGGCATTATCGCAGATAGTGAAGACCGTACCATCATCTGCTGTTCCATATAGCATATCTTCACCGAGATCATATCCCTTAATATTCTTGTCGACTTCTCCTTCGCGCCATACGATGTAACGGCCATAAATATCATAACTTCCGTAATCGCCATCTATACCAAGAACACTCACTGTATCATCTGCCGTACCCTGTTCACCGTCTTCTCCTAAACTATACACTCTTAGGTCTGTCGTCCATGGACTTGCATGCGTATAGGTAAATACCATAGTATTACCGTCAGTTACGGGTGCCCCAAAATAATCGTATTGCCCTAATTCGGGAAGTGAATCGGCAAGCATTTCAAAGCGAGCCCCTGTTTCAACATTATGGGCAAAGATCTGGTTGTTCCATCCGTTACCTTTGCTGCCCACTCTTGTGACCCAGGTATCGGAAACCCCAAATCCCTCATATCCATATCCGAAATTTTCAATCTCTGTTTCAATATCGCTTTCTGTATCATAGCAATAATAGCGCATGTTCGTATTGCTTATTTCGGGACTATCATAATGAAAAGCATAATATATGTTTTTATCTCCGCTGGCAATATAAAGGGGGATGTCACCAGCCAAATCCGTATCGATATAATGATTCCATGTAGAATCGCTATTGAGGTCTTTGAACGTAAACCCCGGAAGCTGTCCGTTAACATTGGTTTCAACATATCCGATCACATTTTCTGTTAACGCAACGGCCGGATGGAAGCTCCATAAATTTGTACTTCCCTGGTTGCCTGGTTTAACAACAACCCCCAACGGAATACCACCACTAGGTTTAGGTGGAAGATCTTCACCGCTAAGTTGATCATAAAACTGGATCTGTTCAAAGCTGATGCCCTCATCGTTTAACAGATCTGCCGCGGATGCATCACAGCGTGTCAACATGACTCCTTCTTCCTCGGCAATAATCTCCATTTCATTTCTCAAGCGAAGTGTGGCCTTTTGGTAGTCGTCCGCCTGAATCCGGAGAAATACATCCCCGGCAATAAGCCCGGAAATTGAAAATGCGATGAGAAGTACAACAATAAATGATCGTTTTAGGATGATGTGATAATTAGACATTGGGTATCCTTTTCATTATTAATTTTCCAACAATAACAAACAGTACAGGCATTTCCCCATCCACCTTATTGTTATGTTTTAGTCTACAAATACGCAAATCCTATTATATCGTTGCGTTATTATTTAATTACTTATTATAGTTTACAAATTTTTACAAAAAATCCAAATATAAATATTTGATGAAGTAATTGTGCTTAAGCTAAAATTGAGATCAAGATACAACATACTTCACGCCTCTTTTTCTATACCTTTCTTGCTTGCAAATATGAACAAATTCTCCATAAATTCCCTATCATTAACAAGGAGCTATTATGCAGGAAATATGGAAAGCACTACCCGGCAAGGGAATTGGAAATATACTTTTTGGTATCAGCAAAAAACGCTTAGTTGAATTGCTGGACGAACCGGATAGCTTGGATACTACAGACGAAGAGGGCGATCTGTGTGAACATTATTATTATGACGATTTGGATATCGCTTTTACTTTTTCCGCAGAAGAGGGCGATCATTTGCTTGTGATCACCATTGGAAATCCGGAATGCTTTGTTTCTGAAGTACTACAAACAGGCATGGAAATGGAAGACGCTCTGGCTGAAATTGAAAAGCTTAAATGGGAAGCTCCCGATATTGAAGAGATCGCAGATGATGATCTGATTTTCAGCTATGGAGATACCGGTGTGGATGTCTGGTTTGAAGACGGTGTATTGACCGGATTTCAGATGAGTCCGCAATGGAAAGATGATGATACCATAGCGTGGCCAATATAAATGTCATCTCGACTGGAATCCGTCACTTGACGGATGAAGCGGAGAGATCTCAAATTACTCAAAACTTTTAAGGAGTTTGAGATTTCTCCACTACGCCCCGATTCTTCGGGACTTCGGTCGAAATGACAGTTCAAAATTTATGCAAAACAAAAACAACAAAATTGCTCTCCTCTCAGCCGGAATCGTCCTCCTGCTTTGGTCCTCTGTGGCCACAGCCTTTAAAATAGCTCTTCAATATTTGAAGCCTTTTGAATTATTATTCCTTTCAACCCTGTTTTCATTTTTTGCTTTAAGCTTGATCATGCTGTTTTCCGGTCGTTTTGCCAGATTTAAAAAGGTAAGGGCAAAAAACAGAAATAAACTCCTTATCGCCGGAATTTTAAATCCTGTTATATATTATTTGTTGCTATTCAAAGCCTATGATATGCTACCTGCTCAATTTGCCCAAGCCGTTAATTTTACTTGGCCCTTGGTTTTGGCTGTTTTTGCCATGATCTTGAAACATGAAAAATTTCACGTTTTACGATTATTGATGCTTTGCATCTCGTTCTGCGGAGCTTTGGTCGTTGTACTGGGCGGTAATGCTATGCCCGGTGGAATCAGTATTATAGGGATATTGATCGCCTTTGCAACAACGATCTTCTGGGTGATTTACTGGTTAATTACAAAAACAATTGACGAAGATCCGGTGATATCTTTATGGATCCCCTTTATGGTTGGAGCGGTTATTTTATCTGTTGCCGCACTCTTTTTCTTTCGACCCGAATCGCTTAGCTTATCGGCCTGGCTCTCCGCAGGGTATGTTGGATTATTTGAGATGAGCTTAACCTTCCTGCTCTGGCTGAACGCGCTCAGAAAAACTACATCCACGGCACTCATCAGCAATTTTATTTATGCAGTACCATTTCTGTCGTTGATCTTTATTCGCTTTATATTGAATGAACCTATTCAATCCACAACCTTGATCGGATTATTCATGATCGCTGCGGGAATAGTTGGGCAGGTATTTATTCATTCAAAAAATAAATTGTCATCTCGACCGAAATCCCGATAATAATCGGGATAAAGCGGAGAGATCTAAAATTACTCAATATTTATTTTTGTCTTGAGATTTCTCTACTGCGCCCCACCTTTTGGGGTTTCAGTTTTAATGACAAATATATTATTTTACCAACACCAATTTCTGCGATGCGGTCTGTGTGCCATCAATTTTCAACACACAAAGATATATCCCTGAAGGTTGATCTGTAGCATTCCAATGAAACGTATATTTCCCGGCTTCTTTTTTTCCATTGAACAAGGTTTGGATCTTTTGCCCTTTTAAATTATAAATATCCAAATCTAATTCGCTGACAGTTGATAATTGAACGTTAATAGCTGTACTTGGATTGAAAGGGTTGGGATATGGTGCCAGTAATAGCGTTGTTTGTGGAATATCATAAGATAATATTTCAACTCCACAATTTTGCATAAAGTTAATGATCTTTCCCATTACAAGTATGCGAGCCGTATCACCTACAATAGTCTCAAAAGGGATGGTCATTGCGAATACTTTTCCGGGTTCTGTTCCGCCCGGGAAGTTACCCGAATAAGCAATTCCTCCACAAGAGATTGAGGGATCATAGCCGTTAAATATTACCGAGCGATAACTTCCATTTATTGGTTGAATACCATCGGGATCACTGACGTTATAAGATCCATGGTTGCCATTATCAAATTCAAAAGTCAGGGTCGTATCAAAAAAATCAAAGCCACTAAAGTGTGCATTATAATAGATTCCGCTTAATTCATTTGGTTTATCACTGACGCCTCGGAATTTTAAATAATCATGGCAAAATTCTTGATTTGATGAGTCGCCCTTAATATCAAGATCATAGGCGAATTCAAGTCCCGATATAAATAAATTTCCACCTTGTTTCAGATAGTCTTTCACAATATCAATTTCATTACCGGTTAGAGTATAATTTCGGCGATCCTCATTTCCCAACACATAATTTACCATATTAAAATTATTTGCATTCATTCGCTCCTCGATAAGAATATTATTCGTACAAGAAGCAAGTTTTGTGTTATACGCATCTGCCGCCATTCCGTGTCGAAGCAGATAATCATTCCCCTTTGAACGATTAACACCGTTAATTAATAACATTGATTCTGAATTGTTTCCCGGTGTTACTGCAAGCCATTCGCTTTTTTCGCTTTCACCCCATTTATTAATTGCAGAAATTTTGATATATTTTGTTTCATTGTTTATCAACCCTGAAAGTATAGCTTGGCAAGAATCGATCTTAGCCGTATCGTTATAAGTAATACCATCTTCTGAGAAGTAAACACGATATGCCGTGGCGTCTACCGGAGGCAATACTTCAATTTGTATCGCTCCATCGCCTGCCGGAGCCGCGCCCACACCCTCAGGGCGTTGTGGAGGGTTTCCTTGGATGTACTCCAGATATGCGGGTTCACCATAGTATTGATAACCGACATTCTCATATTCCGTGCCGCTAAGCATGGTATGAATAAAACCGTTCCGATAAACTTGTACTGTGTGGAGAATGGCCTGTGTTGGATTTTTTTTCATTAGAATTTTAAATCTTTTATCCAAAGCAATATAACGATAGAAACTAACATCATGGCTGTCAACAAATGTGAAGTAAGGATCAAGTCTTTCTTTCATGAATTTTGCCGTACACCACGTTCCGCCGCTACCAATAAAATGGGATCCATTTAACAATGCTGTACTGTCATTATAAACTAAGAAACACAAATTTGTTGAATCTCTTTCATTTAAGAATTGTTTAAACATTCCATCATATCGAACGGGATTTAACCTGTAATTATAGTTACTGTCTATAAAACCTAATCGATCAATCCAGGTGGGCAATTCGCTTACACCTTCCATGTAGCGCAGAATCCACGAACCCCCAGCACTGTGACTGTTGAGTGTTACTTTATAATCAAATTCAGAAAACTGTGATAGAATACTGGTTACCATTTGCTGGATTAAATTAATATAATCACTTGGGTGATTATTGTCATATAGCTGCCAGGCGTTGTTTGTGGGCTGTACATAAATTGTAATAACATTCTTATCCTTCAATGTATTTCTTACAAATCGTGTTTGTGCACCGATATGTTGAATATCATAATGCCAGTCATCTCCGTCTTCCAATTGTTTACCGATCGTACAGAGAATCGTATTGCCTGCGGGCAGGGCATAAAACACAATAATTGTTTCTTTTTCTAATTTTAGCGAGTCTTCCCCGGGGGCATTAATATGCACATTGACATCACCGCCCCAAATATAGGACCGGGTTTGTTCTTGCATCATCTCATTTTGTGTAAAATTCGGAAGAGCTGCTCCGTATAGAACCGTGACACAGGCAAAAAGCAGCATTGCTGCTATTCGATAGAATATTTTCACATGAGCTCCATCTGTTTATTTATTAACAAATAAATATAATGCCCATAAGAGGATAATCACGAAGAAATTATTATTAAAGATAAGCAAAACCGCCCCTTGGAGGAGGGGCGGTTAGATAGGATATAGCTTAAGGAGGTTGCTATTTTGCTTTTGTGGTTATGAAACG
>CAYTLV010000066.1:0-8516 GCA_964438445.1 uncultured bacterium
TTGTCGGCTTTGCACAAAGTAATCGCTTTGGCGGTCGTGGTAGTAAGTATTTTGCTCGTACGATCAGGTATGATCCATGAAATACCCTCAACCTTTACGATCTTTCTTATGGTCATAACGCTGATCTTTTTGGTCTCCCTCTTTATTACGGGTGCCATGTTAAGCGATGAAAAAGAAGGCCCCAAACTTACGCTGGTGTTACATAATATCGCAACTGTTCTTGCTCCTGTCAGTGGGATCATTAGTCTGGTTCTTATATTCAGGTCATAAATACAATTTAGGAGAATCTATGGAAAATATTTTTAAAGTCACCTTTTGGCAGGAATTTATCGATACTGCCGTCAAATGGATCGTATCCGAACTACCGGGAATCCTTATACTAACAGTCATTATTTTCATTGCATTCAAAATGATCCGTTTTTCATTTAAAAAAATGACAAAGGTACTAAGTGCCCGTGCGGAAAAGAACCAGAATGTGGATACCGAAGAATCCGTTAAGCGCATCAATACGCTGACCGGCATTTTGCACATGATCATCAAGATCATTCTCTGGGCGGTCTATCTCATGATGATCCTTCAAAAATTCGGGATCAATATTGCGCCTATCCTCGCAAGTGCCGGTATCATTGGATTAGCTGTTGGTTTTGGTGCTCAGGAACTGGTCCGTGATTTTATTTCCGGTTTCTTTATCATTCTGGAGAATCAGGTAAGGACCGGGGACATTGCGATCCTCAACGGCACCGCGGGACAGGTAGAAAAAGTCGAATTGAGAACCATCACACTTCGGGATTTTTCCGGGGTCGTGCATATTTTTCAGAACGGGAAAATCAATAATGTATCCAACATGACCAAAGACTGGTCCGCCATGGTCTTTGATATTGGTGTTGCTTACAAGGAAAACCCTCAACTTGTCATGGATGTGATGAGAGAAATCGGTGACGGGCTTCGTGCTGATCCGGCATTCAAGGACATTATTCTTGAGCCCATCGAGATCTTCGGATTAGATAAATTTGCGGATAGCGCGATCGTGATCAAAGCGCGTCTGAAAACAAAACCCAGCATGCAATGGTCAATCGGACGGGAATATCGGAAACGACTGAAAAATGCTTTCGACGCACGTAATATTGAGATCCCATTCCCACATACAACTATTTACTGGGGCGAGAAGATCAATCCGCTCAAACTGGAAATGAACGATCAATTATTGACTACGCTAGATAAATAAAGGGACAATAGATGAAGGGCAAAGGATTTATACTGATCCTTCTATTCGGCATTGGACTGCTATTTGCCGGTCCTTTGAAATATGTCCCTGATTTTGGTAAAAATCCCGGTCATCTCAGGATGTACCAATACATTCCTCAAAATCTTGATACCGGGAAAAACGTGCCTCTCGTACTAGTCCTTCATGGAAGTGGTCAGACGGCTTTTTCTCTAAGCCGGGCCAGCGGATTCAATAAACTGGCGGATTCATTGGGTTTTATTGTGCTCTATCCGGATCAACCTTTTTATAATAATTTGTTGACCGCTTTTTCATTTTATATGCCGGGAAAAATGAAAAAAGATCAGGGCGAGACGGCCTCTATTCGCCAAATGATCGCCTTTATGGAAAAACAATACAATATTGACCGGGATCACATATTTATTACAGGTATGTCCGCCGGTGCTGCAATGGCCAATGTGATGCTAAACGCTTATCCTGAAGTATTTGCAGCGGGCGCTTTATTTGCAGCACCTTCCATACTGCATGAAGAACTTAATCCCGATCGCTCGCATAAACCGCGCATTGCCATTATTCAGGGAAAAAACGACCTGACCGTCTTCCCACGAAATGCCGATCGTCTGATGGAACAATGGATGGAGTTCTTTGATCTAGACAGTGCCGACCATAAAGTAACGGAGCACTACAAAGATCATGAACTTCTAAGATTAACGGAATACCCCAAAGAGGGTGATGCTCAACTGGTCCGCTTGGATCTTGCCCGTACAGGACATATACTTTTGGTCGATCAGGGAAAAACCATAAAACAAGGCGGTAAGTATTCTTTATTTACGAAGGATGTAAATTTTCATTTACCGTATTGGATCTGTGAGTTTTTTGGGTTAATAAAAGCACCTCACACAAAGGCACAAAGTAGCTTAAAGGCACAAAAATAGTAAAACCACAGATTGCACCGATTACACAGATCGGACTAATTGTTCAATCCCAATGATTGAATTAGTCAAGATACAAAATATTCACTATTTATAAAAGATACGGACTTCCATTTGCCACACCGGATCTGTCAGTTTTTTGGGTTGGTGGAATAGAATCAACTAACCATAAATAAAATACGTAGCATTTAAGCAGTTTTTTTATCTCTCAAGTTTGTTTCATAAAATTTAATACACTATCGCTTAATAATATTTCCATACATTATCTTAAATAAGGCCTTGGCTTATTAATATTTATTGCTATATTCTTTAGTAAGGATTGCGCTTATTAAGATTTTGAGGAAAATATGAAACAATTTCGTTCAGGTAATTATCAGGATCAAGGTTACCACAAGAGTTTTCAACCATCAATGATCAACAGAAATTGGATGCTTGATGATATGAATATTATTCAGTTATTAAGTCAAGCTGACAGAGAATTGGGACGCTTGGATATGTATTCTGAGTATATTCCCAATATTGATTTCTATATTCGTCTTCATGTGGCCAAAGAAGCAACATTAAGTAGTAAAATTGAGGGAACGCAAACTAAAATGGAAGATGCGTTACTAGACAAAGCAAATATACCTCTGGGAAAACGCGACGATTGGGAAGAAATCCAAAATTACATACTTGCTATGGAATGGGCGATGAAGGGACTGAAAGAATTACCATTTTCTTCCAGATTAATTTGTGGAGCACATAAACGACTAATGCAAGGTGTTCGTGGAGAAAAGAAGCACCCCGGAGATTTTAGAGAAAGTCAAAACTGGATTGGTGGCTCATCAATAAATAATGCAACATTTGTTCCACCTAATTATACAACTTTAAATGAATTAATGAGCGATCTCGATAATTTTATTAATAATGAGAATATCATATTACCGGATTTGATTAAAATCGCATTATATCATTATCAATTTGAAACTATCCATCCTTTTTTAGATGGCAATGGTAGAATTGGACGCTTACTTATTCCTCTATATTTAATAAATAAGGGTATATTAAAGAAACCTGTACTCTATTTATCTGACTTTTTTGAAAAAAACAGAGCCTTATATTACGACAGCCTAACACTCGTTCGAGAGAATAATGATCTATCTCGATGGTTACGGTTTTTTCTAAAAGGAATTATTGAAACATCAAAAAAGGGAATTAGCACTTTTGATAATATTCTTAAACTTAAAAAGAATACTGAAGATATTATTCAAGGTATGGGAACAAGAACCGGTAGAGCACAGAAAGTGATAAATTCATTATATGAAGATCCTTATGTAAAAGCTGAAGATGTCAGTAATATTACAAAACTATCATTGCCAGCTTCCTACACCTTAATAACAGAACTGGAAAAATTGGATATTTTATTTGAGATATCAGGTGGAAAACGAAATCGTTTATATGTATTTAAAAAATATCTTCAATTATTTTTAGAATAATTTAGAAGAACTTACCGTATTGGGTCTGTGAGTTTTTTGAGTTAATAGAATAGCCTAACACACTTGTCCTGCGCCCCGAAACTTCGGGGTAGCGTAGAAGGAAAGACACAAAGAAAAATAAAGGCACAAAAATAGTATAACCATAGATTGCACCGATTACACAGATCGGGCTAATTGTTCAATCCCAATGATTGAATTAGCCAAGATACAAAATATTCACTATTTATAAAAGATACGGACTTCCATTTGCCACACCGGATCTGTCAGTTTTTTGAACCGCTTGATATTTAGTACCTAAATATTTTTACCCTTTTCTCTTGGAAATATCTTATATTTGGTAAATCATCTTCATGCATATTAAAGGAGTCTACAATGAAAGAACCCTATGCAGAAAAAGTCTTGTCACCGGAATTACTAAATAAAATGGATGCCTATTGGCGTGCATCAAATTATTTATCGGTGGGTCAAATATATCTTTGGGATAATCCCCTACTCAAAGAACCTTTAACACTATCCCACATAAAACCAACTTTACTGGGTCATTGGGGTACCTCTCCGGGACAAAATTTTATTTATGTTCATCTTAACAGAATGATCAAAGAGCATGATCTTGATATGATCTACATTTCGGGTCCCGGTCATGGCGGCCCTACCACGGTCAGCCATACTTATCTGGAAGGAACATACAGCGAGATATATCCAAATATTACCCGTGATACGGAGGGATTAAAAAAACTTTTTACTCAATTTTCTTTCCCCGGCGGAATACCCAGTCATGTTTCTCCCGAATGTCCCGGGTCTATCCATGAAGGCGGCGAGCTGGGGTATTCACTGAGCCATGCTTTTGGGGCCGTTTATGACAATCCCGATCTTATCGCAGCTTGTGTGGTGGGTGATGGTGAAGCTGAAACAGGCGCTTTAGCCACCTCCTGGCATTCGAACAAATTTCTGAATCCCAAACACGACGGGGCGGTGCTTCCTATCTTGCATTTAAATGGATATAAGATCGCCAATCCTACCGTTCTGGCTCGCATCAGTGAAGAGGAGCTGGACTGTTTATTTCGCGGGTACGGCTGGTCCCCTATCGTGGTAGAAGGCAGTGACCCCGAGCTTATGCATCAAAAAATGGCAGGAGCGATGGACAAAGCCATCCTGGCCATTAAAGACATTCAGAAAAAAGCCAGGGAACAACATCAACCCGATCGCCCTCGTTGGCCAATGATCATTTTGCGCTCACCCAAAGGCTGGACCGGACCTAAAGTGGTTGACGGTTATCCTATTGAAGGCAGTTACCGGGCTCATCAAGTTCCCCTTCAGGTCAATGAACAAAATCCCGAACATCTGCGCCTGCTAGAGGAATGGATGCACAGTTACAAACCCGAAGAACTTTTTGATAAGAACGGTCGGCTCGTTCCGGAACTTCAGGAGCTGGCTCCAAAAGGCGATCGCCGGATGGGTGCTAATCCCCATGCGAATGGCGGATTGCTTTTAAAAGACCTCAAAATGCCCAATTTTAAAAACTATGCCGTTAATGTTCCCTCTCCAGGATCGGTAAAAGCCGCCGATACCGGCGAATTGGGTAATTTCTTCCGTGATGTAATCCAGAAAAATCAAGACGAGCGAAATTTCCGTATTTTTGGTCCTGACGAAGTTCTCTCTAATCGACTGAACGCCGTCTTTGATGTTACCCACCGGCAATGGAATGCTAACATCGAAGCAAATGATGAATTTCTTGCACAGGACGGCAGGGTCATGGAGATCCTCAGCGAGCATTTATGTGAAGGGTGGTTGGAAGGATATCTTTTAACCGGACGACATGGCTTATTTACAAGTTACGAAGCTTTTATCCATATTATCGATTCCATGTTCAATCAACACGCAAAGTGGTTGAAAATAACGGCAGAACTACCCTGGCGAAAACCCATTGCATCGCTGAATTATTTGCTTGCATCACATGTATGGCAACAAGCCCACAACGGATTTACACATCAGGATCCCGGATTTCTTGATCATGTTGTGAATAAAAAAGCTTCGATCATTCGCGTCTATCTACCGCCCGATGCCAACTGTCTGCTCTCGGTATGGGACCATTGCTTGCGTAGCAGGGATTACGTGAATGTTGTGGTCGCCGGGAAATATCAAGCCCCGCAATGGTTAACCATGGAGCAAGCGGTTGCACATTGCACTGAAGGTATTGGCGTATGGGATTGGGCCAGCAATGATGAAGGTGAACCGGATGTGATCATGGCTTGTTGCGGCGATGTCCCCACTTTGGAAACATTAGCGGCGGTCACCATACTTCGGAAGCACCTACCCAAATTGAAGATCCGGGTGATCAATATTGTTGATCTGATGAAACTTCAACCCGACGAGGAACATCCCCATGGTTTGAGTGATGACGATTTTGATATTCTTTTTACAAAAGATAAACCCATTATTTTTGCCTTTCACGGCTATCCCTGGCTCATTCACAGATTGACCTACCGTCGGGCTAATCATGAAAATATTCATGTACGCGGATATAAAGAAGAAGGCACGATCACAACCACCTTTGATATGATGGTCCTTAACGAACTTGATCGCTTTCATCTGGTCTTGGATGTGATCAGGCGCGTTCCTCACGTAGGTGTTGACGGTGCCAAACTAAAACACATGATGAAAGCTAAACTTGTTGAACATACTGAGTATATTAACAAAAATGGCAAAGATATGCCGGAAATCCTAAATTGGAAGTGGTCATGAATAAACAAGATATAAATCCGCTAAAAAAACTGAAAACATATGGACAGTCCTGCTGGTTAGATTACATCCGGCGGGATATGATCCACAACGGTGAGCTTCAAGATCTGATAGAAAAAGACGGACTCAGCGGAATCACCTCAAACCCGGCGATCTTTGAAAAAGCCATAGCAAACAGTTCCATTTATCATAAGAACATCCTGGAACTTTCCGGGCAAGGTCTTTCCGCTTTGAATATCTATGATATCCTCAGTATAGAAGACGTCCGTGATGCGGCTGACTGTTTCCGTTCGGTCTATGACAAGAGTGAACAACGTGACGGTTTTGTAAGCCTTGAGGTCAACCCCCATCTGGCACACGATACCGAAGGGTCGATCGATGAAGCCCGCCATTTATGGAAAGAACTTGATCGTCCGAATGTGTTGATCAAAATCCCCGCCACTATTGAAGGTCTGCCGGCAATTACTCAATTAATCAGTGAGGGCATTAACGTAAATGTGACTTTGATCTTTGGTCTGCCGCGCTATCAAGCTGTTATGCAGGCTTATATAGAGGGATTGAAAATTCGCGTATCTCAGGGCAAAAGTATTGAAAATATTTCCTCGGTTGCCAGCTTTTTCTTAAGCCGGATCGATACTTTGGTGGATACTTTATTGGGAAACAGAGATCCTGAACTCAAAGGTCAAACCGCGATTGCCTGTGCAAAGATCGCTTATCAAAAATACAAAAATAAATTCGGCAGCGAGTCCTTTGCCGCCCTTGCGGAAAAAGGAGCACAGATCCAGCGTTTGCTTTGGGCCAGCACCGGTACCAAAAACCCAGATGAAAGCGATATAAAATATGTAGAACCTATGATCGGGGCCGGTACGGTTAATACCCTTCCGGTTGCAACCCTGAATGCATATCGTGACCATGGTAAACCGGAAAATCGAATTGAGGACAATATTCGCGAAGCAGAGGAAATTCTTATTCATCTACGGGATTTAGGCATTGACATGGATCTCGTTACCTGTCGACTTGAAGAAGAAGGTGTGGAAAAATTCAACCTGCCTTTTGATAAGCTCATTAGTACCATAGCGGAACTTGAATAGATCAAAAGCGATTTTAAAAAAGTTTATTAATTCTAAGCTTTCTTGACCAGCCTATCCGCCAACTGGCGGAGAAGTTGGTAGCATAGAAAAAAAGAAAACAAAGAGCTTAAGAATACGAAGCACAGATTTCCAGTCTTCACTCCGCGAGCTATGTCCGGCTGGCCCAGATTATACAGATTTATCTAATTGTTCAACCCCTCCAGCCTACGCTAAAGCTACGACCGGCAGGCGACAAGCTCGGGGTTGGAGATAGTTTGATGATCTGAGATCCCGGGATTGCATCCCGGGTTATTGGAATGTTGAACCTCTCCACAAGGTCGAGGTTCTATAAGAGATTATTCTATATCCCGGTATAAACATTGACCTCTAAACAATAAGAACTCCGAGCTTACCGAATGTTAAATATAGCCCAAACTGAAAAATATTATTAACCCTGAGTATTTCGAAGGGTTAAACTCATAATAACCCGGAGTGAAACTCCGGGCATCAGAGTATCTTTAAACTTCCAACCCCGACGCATGGAGGGGTTGAACATAATCTGTGATACGAGTCACACTTTAATTTCCTCATTAGAAAATAACCAAAAACGTCTTTACGCTTACATAAGGCACATCATTGAAAATAAAAACTGTAAGCTGTATGCAATTAATGGAATTGAAGATCATATTCATCTATTGGTTTACATTCGACCGGATATAACAATATCTGATTTTATCAAGGATATTAAAGTCGCTTCATCGGTATTTATTAAACAAAAGAAACTTTTTCCTTATTTTAAGAAATGGGCAACCGGATATTCGATTTTTACACGTCCATACGAGTCTTTGGGGACTTTAAAAAAATATATTGAAGATCAAAAAGAACATCATAAACACAAAACGTTTTATGATGAGTATAATGAATTATTAAGGAAGAATGGATTTTAGTTCAACCCCTCCATAAAGTCGGGGTTGTGAGTACTTGGATATTCTTAACCCCGGGATTTCATCCCGGGTTATTGTGCAGTTGAACCTCTCCAACCTACGCCCCGAAGAATCGGGGCTTCGACCGGCAGGCC
>CAYTLV010000067.1:0-5213 GCA_964438445.1 uncultured bacterium
TTTATTTATCTTAATTTAAATGTAAATGAGGTTACAGTGAATGTCAAGAAAATTGAAATGTCATAAATACTTTATTATTTGCGCTATGTTCTCCTTCTTCCATTTGACAGGGTTGTTTTGGATATAATATTTTTTGATTATTAATTCCTTTTTATCGCGCATAATCCTATCATTAAAATTACGCTGCCAAACATTTTGCCGGGGCGTATTTCGTAAAATATTGATTCGTTTTGTTGCCACGCACTTGAAATCACGAATAATGGAACCCAATGTATGGGATGGCGAATGGAATAGTTTAGGGGTGTTAGAATTTTGATTTATGGTAGTGGCGTATTGCAATACGCCATTACTGTTTTTGATTTTATATTTAATTTTAATCAATACGTGCACATGATTTGGCATTACGATAAATTCATCTAGTGATACATTTTTTCGGATTAATGGGGTTTTGAGAATTTCGTTTTGAACGATTTCTCCCAATTTGTTTAATCGCATTATTCCATCAACAACATCACCAAAAAGCCATTCGTTCTGATGAGTTTTTATTGTCACAATAATACCATGTAGATCCGCCATAATCATGCGAATATAATCGTATGTTTTTTCTTTGATACATCGGTGTCTCCCTCGATGTTTTTCAAAAAATATATTAGATATAAATTATGCTATAATAGTGTCTCAATTTGTTCTAAAATTTCATCCAATTTTTCAACATCTTTCCCGCCGGCAGTAGCCATATGGGGCTTACCACCACCACCACCGCCAAGGGCTTTACCGAGTATGCGAACAATATTGCCGGCCTTTATGCCTTCTTTAACAAGATCATCAGTTACAACACATAAAACTTGGGGTGTATCTTTGATCACGGCACCAAACACGGCAATACCGCTTTTCATTTTTTCGCGGACTTTGTCACCCAAAGCTTTTAATTGATCGATGTTCGCGACTTCTACACGATTAACAAACAGGGCATGACCTGAGAACGTTTTCTCATTTTTGAAATAGCTGTCTACGTCAACGGTTAAAAGCTTGCTTTCAAGTTCGGAATTTTTCTTTTTTAAAAAATGTATTTCTGTTTTCAAGTGAGATACTTGATCAATAATATCATCTTGGAGCAATCCTGCTTTCTCAATAAGACCAATATTTAAGTTCTGCATGACTTTTAATTTATCAAGTGCCTTTAATCCGCTAATAGCTTCGATCCTTCGCACTCCTGAGGCCACCGAGCTTTCCGAAACAACGAGGAATAATCCAATATCTCCGCTGCGCTTCACATGGGTTCCACCGCAAAGCTCCTGTGAGGTATCTTTTATGGTAACCACACGAACTTCATCACCATATTTTTCACCGAATAAAGCCTGTGCACCATCACGAATAGCTTCGGTATAGGGTTTAATCTCTGTATCAACGGAAATGTTCTGCATAATACGTGTGTTGATGCGTTGTTGTATGTCAATTTGTTGTTCTAACGATACTTTTTCAAAATGTGTAAAATCAAAGCGCAGTCTATCCGGTCCAACATATGACCCGGCCTGATGAACATGATCACCCAAAACTGCTCGTAATTCAGCGTGCAACAAGTGGGTTGCTGTATGGTTTCGAGCGGTATCTCGTCTTATACTTTGCTGTACTTCAAGGGTTGCTGTAATGGGTTTTGTATTGCCCTCCAGCACAGATCCTTCAACAATGTGCACAATATCGTCACCGATCTTCTTTGTGTCGACGACATTAGTTCTTGCATCTGTTTTTATACTGTGTTTATGTAAGATAAGATGCCCCTTGTCACCAACTTGACCACCCGATTCGACATAAAACGGTGTGTTGTCAAAAACAAAATAAGTGTGTGAATCATCTACCGCATACTTAAGCAATAACGATTCTGTCTTATAGGTATCGTAACCGGCAAATTTTGAAACCTTGTCTTTTTCCAGAACGATCCATTTCAGATCTTCCGAACTTTTCATGGAAAATTTTCCGGCAGCTCGAGCTCGTTCGCGCTGAGCCTCCATAAGTGCGTTGACTTTTTCTTCGTTGACCAGTAGGTCTTTTTCTTCCGCAAGAAGTCGCGTCAGATCTACCGGGAAACCAAAGGTATCGTAAAGCTTGAAAACATCTTCACTGTTCAATATTTTTTCAGCGCTCTTTTTTGCCTGTTTTGCTATCTGATCAAAAAGATCTAAACCCTTATCCAGTGTGTTTCCAAAAGATTCTTCTTCGGCCCGAATAATACGCTGGATATGTTCGCGTTGGTTTTTAATTTCCGGGTAGACATCTCCCAATACATGTGCAACGGCTGGGACAAGGCGATATAAAAATGGTTCTTTTAAATTTAATTCGCGGCCAAACCTGGCAGCACGGCGTAATATTCTTCGCAATACATAAGCTCGTCCCTCGTTCCCGGGAATTGCTCCGTCTGCAATCGCAACAGATAACATACGAATATGATCGGCGATCACGCGATGTGGCATTCCCTTTTCACCTTTATCGTAGGCAATATCTGATATCGTTTCTATTTGTTCAATGATTGGTTTAAATAGATCTGTATCATAATTACTGGTTTTTCCATTTATGGCCGCGACAATTCGCTCGAAGCCCGCTCCTGTATCAATATATTTTTGACCCAGGGAATGCAGTTCACCATTTTCGTCACGATTATATTGCATAAAAACAAGATTCCATAATTCCATGTATTCGGGATCGTCGGTATTTACTTTTAAAGGATCTTGATTTTCGATATCTTCACCACTGTAATAATGTATCTCTGAACAGGGACCGCAAGGACCGGTTTCACCCATGGACCAGAAATTATCTTTTTCGCCTGATTTTAGTAAATGTGCAGAATCTAAATTCGGTATGTTTTTCCATATCTTATATGCTTCATCATCTTCAGTATACACGGTAGCATATAATCTTTTGGGGTCAAGCCCCCAGACCTCGGTAAAAAGTGTCCACGCCCAATCAATGGCTTCTTTTTTATAATAATCGCCAAAGCTCCAGCTTCCCAGCATTTCAAAAAATGTGTGATGATAATGGTCGCGACCGACAGCCTCAAGATCGTTATGTTTTCCACTGACGCGGATACATTTTTGCGAATCCACAGCCCGTTTGAATGGCGCTTGTGTCTCACCAAGAAAATATGATTTAAATTGGTTCATTCCGGCATTCGTGAACAATAGCGTTGGATCATTCTGTGGAATAACCGGTGCTGAAGAAACTACTGTATGTCTCAGTGTCTTCTCGAAATATTCTATAAACTGTTTTCTTATCGTTTTAGAGTCCATTCTTTTCCTTTTTAACGTTTGGTTATGTTTGTCAAATAAATGTAGGGAAAGATAAGGTGAAATTACAAAGTAAAAAGGCAAAATTCAAAAGTTTACGAATTGTGTAAAACATAATGCAAACAGGGTAATTATCGCTTACAAACCGCCATTATTCAACCGCAAACTTTGTTGTTGCCCTTAAGCCATCAATATTGGTAATAAATATAAGATAAATGCCTCGCGGAATATTTTCGCCGTTTGGTAGAACGCCATCCCAAACGATCTGTTTTTCTTGATTTTCTACAGCATCGGCAGCAAACTGATGAACAACTCGACCATCGAGAGTCGTAATACGTACCCGACTCTGTTCGGCAAGCCCATCAATAGCAAGATAGGGATCAACACCGGGATGAAATGGCTGCGGAAATACGATTACCTCATCCATAGATGTTCGTTCTTCTGTCCAGGCTATCTCATAACGGCTCAGTCCTGATGCTGTCAGTAAGTAAGCATAACCGCTCTTTGTATCAAAAACGAGATCATATACTACATCATCAAGAAGTTGTGAGTTATTGGTTGTTAGACCATTTCCCTCATCAAACCAACGATTATTATTTAGATAAATTTGAACACCTTGATTTTGGGTCAATATCCATTTATTGCCCTTTGGGTCAATTCTAATTTTTATGGGAACCATCCCGCTCAAACCATCAATTGTCGGATTCATACTAAAGTCGATATTATTTGTAAAAGATGTTGGCGTACGGATCATTTGGACGCCAGAAGCTGTGGCCGCCCATATATTCCCTGTGAGAGGGTCAAGATCAATTGAATAAACATCATTGGAGGCCAAGCCGTCAGAAGTGGTGATCACTGCCCAAACCCCCGAATTTTGATCATAAACGGTAATCCCGCCGGTTGTTCTTGGTATATCTGATTGACGAGCTTCGTTGACGATCCAAAGTCGACCGTAATTATCAAAAATCATTTCTCTGGCAAGTATCTGCAAAGTGTTCCCCGACTCAGCAACGGAGAATTTCTGAATATCTCCGTTCGGCCTGATCTTAAGCAATGGGTTTGCATCAATAGTATGTACGTTTAAGGCCCAAATGTTATTATAACCGTCCTCTATAAGACCTCGCATTTTTAGATAATGTCGGTCTCCGCCTAGTTCCTGTGTTCCTTCAATAACGCTTGTATCATACACAGTATATTGAGAAAGATCATTTAAGTTTATTCTCTGTAGGGCACCGGGACCTTCTGCATCTTGACTTTGCCCGCTAAGCGGAAGAGCTGTGATATCAGTGATCGAACAAAACAGCTCGCCGTTTGACGCGACCATGCCATCATATACAGCCGTTTGTCCGCCAATTCGATAAGATATATTTAATGTATCTGCCGAATATCTATCTGTAGGCTGTTCGGCATGAATGGCTTCACCATAAGGCGAGAATACAAGATTATGCCATGAATTGCCATCAAGAATGGAAACACCACTTAAACCACATACTACGACTTTCTGATCCGCCGTAATAGCAAGAGCGTTTGCCTTAAGCTTTAGGGGTGTATTAGGAATAAACTGAGTCGGGTCAGTGCCATCAGGTAAAACACGTGATATCCCCCTGTTTTCTTCAGAGACCCATAGCGTATCGCTTTGAAAAGAAAAACCACTTAATTTGTTATTGGAAATATATACGCTCTCACCTGTTAGTGCATTATAAATGATATATTGCGTTGCATAATAAAGCTCGTTGCTATTTTGAAAAAATGTAAGACCTGCTTCATTACCTTCAAGGATCTTATTTTCAATCCCATTATAATAACTGTAAAGATCATTATTTTCATTAACAAGAAAAAGGCTGTCTCCAAAAGTGCTCAAACATTGTGGTGTTGTGCAACTATCAAGATCTACCGGGTCCCATGCGCTTTCGGGTTTTAAATTTGCATGATATA
>CAYTLV010000067.1:5313-8374 GCA_964438445.1 uncultured bacterium
TAATTCCATCTACTCCTGAATCATACGAATACCACTCACTTCCATCGCTATTCACAAAATAACGAAGAATATCAATATGTTTCAGTCGGCTTACGTTGCTCTGTATGTTAAAACTTTCATTTTCCGTATCAAAAACAACGATTCCGCCATGTGAAGCTGCTCGAAGCGTGTTACCGGAAAAATTAAGATCTTTAAGGGTTAGCTGAGATCCATAGGACACCCAATCACCCACTACGGCAGAAAGCACTCCTGTGCAAAAAAGTGTAAACAGTAGGAGTAAACGGAAAGCTTTCATTTTCCCGCCACCTTTATAACAATTCCATCTTCTGAAGGATATTTTGATTTCAGATCAGACAAAGCGCTTTTTGCTTCATTATATGTTTCATAAGCGCCAACCCGAACGATATATAAATACCCCGCGGTAATTTCTCTTATAGTGATCTTTACAGGATAAGCTCGTTCTTTAAAATAATTTTGTTTTTTATCAGCATTGGCTTGAACGGAAAATGCGCCTACTTGAATTCGAAAATTAATTGCTTTTTCAGGCTGAGTGATAATCTCTTTTTTGGGAGACTCGATTGAAGGTTTTACAATTGCTACCATTGGCTTTGGATTTGAATCAAGTTTTACTTTTTCAATAACCGGCTTTGCCTTAATCACCGTTGGATTGTGCTCAGAAAGAATACTTGTTTTATTTTCTTCTGTTTTCCCGGGTGACTCGGCTATGTTTTTTTGAGCACGAGCTAAAACCATGCGATAATAGCTGTCGTTTCTGATTGGATCATGTTCTTCAACAGCACGCTTCAGATAGCGCAAACCGCTTTCATAACCGTTGTTTACAAAAGCATAATCAGCCAACATCACGGAAAGATATGCTTTCATAGCAGAAGATTTTGTGTTTGTTAAATATTGTTCAGCTTTTTCTTTAGTAACTTTTCCATCAGGTTCTAAAATTAAATTAAAAACTTTTGCGGCTTCTGCCTGTGCGTTTTGCGTGGAAAATGTGGCTACTGAATCCCTACCATATCCAGCCAAGATCTTTAAAATGTTCTCGGCAGAAAGCAGGTTGGCGTTCCCTATTAGAATAAGTATAATCACAAGAATGTATGGTTTTGTATATTGTTTCATCATAGACCAAACACCTTTAACCTTTATTTGTTTCATTGTTTTTTGTTTCATTGCGCAAAATCTCTGTGGTCGAACAGTCCGGAACTCTTTTGAAAACCAGTACTTTACCACCTCTGGCTGTGACTTCAGGTGCCCCAATAATGGTTTCTATACTATAATCATCACCCTTGATCAAAATATCCGGTTCCAAAACATCTGTAATCTTTTGGGGGGTCTCTTCATTATAGAGCACAACCGCATCTACATACCCTGTCATTAAAAGATTCTGAGCACGATTTCTTTCAGAATTTATCGGGCGTCCGGGTCCTTTTATTTTTTTGACACTTAAATCGGTATTTAAACCTAGCACACACATGCCACCCTGTCTGCGCGCAAAAGCCAAAAGCGCATCATGACCGGGGTGCAAAATATCAAAACATCCATTGGTAAAGACCAATTTTTGACCTTCTTGTTTCCGTTCTTTAATGCATTCTTTTAGTGATGCCCACTCTTTGGTAGTATATATTTTTTTCATATCGATAAATGTACAATGATTTGATAAATGAAACTATGAAAAATTTATTTCGGGAATACATCTTTAGCTTCTTCCATAAGACAGATCGGGCAATTTAATTGCATGCCTTGTGAACAATAATTATCGCGAATGCTTAGAACGCCTTGAGAGATCAACCAGTTTCTTTGTCGCCTATCCTTGGTATCTATGCCGTGTTGATCATGAAAGCGCTTTACCGTACCATAGGCTTGAGTAATTGTGCAATTTTCGATCATTTTTCTTATCATAGAATAAATGGGTTCTTTATCCCCTTTTTCTTTACGCATTGACTCCAATAAAGGCAATATTGTATTCATGAACATTTCTTTCTGTAATGCCGTGCCCGGAGGGTTTATCTTTGGCAAATCAAAAAGAGCTGGCTTCATGGCATCAAAGGTTCCTTTACAATAGCAAATTTCATAAAGAATGTCCGCAAGTGAGGCACGATAGTATGTGGTCATTAACTTTCCGAGCCACAAAACACGCTTCTCTGGAAAATGTGCCGGCCTCGTACGAGAATGGGTCCAGCGAATGGTTCTTTGATCGGGATATTTAGATGAAAACCCAGCCAATTTATTCAATATGGGAATTATATCCCGTGGACTTAAAAGCTCATCACAATACGCCGCCCAGGGGAAACGAACAAAAAGCTTGATCATATTTTCTTCATTATAACGATATCCGCAAGCCTTAAATAATCCCCAATATAACATTACATTACCGGGGAAACGTAAGCGATTTTCGTAGAAGTATTTTACTTTTTTATTGACTCTTTTCCACCCCTGTTCTTTTAAAAGGTCGAAATACCCTTCCTTTTCGGGAGAAAAAACACGACACGAGCCGGGAGGCTCAATATTTAAAACTTCTTCGAGCGACACAAAGCATGTTGGTAAAATATTTCCGGCTGCACAACGGGCTTCAGCAGAACTTCCGGGTGTATGAAAAATAACATGTAGTATACAATGGTCATAGTTGGAATCAAGGTGGTGCTTGTGAACATACCAATCAGATTCCCGGTGGTGAAGCTCAATATTTCCACTCAGTAATTTTTCATTCAGCATAATTCTTGCGTCAAGAAAATCAGGACCATCACTGTAGTTGTGGCGACCCGGACTTAAAATTCGGATCTTTCTTCCTTTTGTATCATATCTTGTCTGTTTCCATAGTGAATTTTTCCAAGCATGTTGCAGTCTCATTTCAGAAATATAGACCGTTCTTGGTTCAAACAATTCTAAATATGGTGTAAATGATGTACGATATATTGTCCCCATGGTCAAAATGTAAGTTTAATTTGGCTTTCAATAAAGTACGAATTTTAAGGTGTGACACTAGTCACAAATATGAAAAATGGGAAAAAGTTTATTATTTGTATTTGAAAAAGTGTTATGCTTAATCTTATTG
>CAYTLV010000068.1:0-8365 GCA_964438445.1 uncultured bacterium
GTTTTATCTCGAGGTATTTTTATTTCCCGTAAATCGTACACGTTTAGAATTTTACCTCAGTTATTAATTTATCAAATAAATGCTCTAACGGAGTACTTCTACTATCGTCTATTTTTCTGATATTTCTTTCTGCTTATCTTCTATTTTGCGTGTTTTCCGGCTCGGGCGGGGGTTGAAAACAACCTCTCGCTTCTTTAAATATGTTCCATAAACGCTCAAAAATCAAGCGATTTCTTCACTATTTTGTGATGTACATCAACAAAATTTGTTATAAACGTGACGTGTTGCCTCTCATCAGCCAATTATTTTAGGGTTTATAACGCCCAATTTAAAATTTTTAAAATTATCCTTGCCGACTGACTAAAACCTCATTAAATTTGTCAGACATCTTATAAATTAGTTACGATTTTTTGAAGAGCTTTATTTGAATTTTTAATGTAGAGTGATTTTTGTTTTTGTGTATTGAGTGTACTTGAAATCAAGCGTTCTCGTTTAGTTCTTGTCGGACTAGATGGAAACGGGATTATGACCTATATTAGGAGGTTGCTGAATGGGAAAAAAATTATACCTGTTAATCATTGTTATTTATCTGTTCAGCATAAGCATATTGCTTGCAGGTAATACAGGTAAGATCAGTGGTAAGATCTTAGATGCAGCCAGTGGAAAACCTCTGGCGGGGGCGAATGTTATTATTACACACCGTTGGGTGGGTGGTGAAGAAACACTCATCAATGAACCAAGGGGTGCAGCAACTGATGGAGATGGAATCTACTATATTTTAAATGTAGAGCCCGGTAAATACAGTGTCACTGTGTCTTACATTGGTTATCGGTCTTTCCGTCAAACCAATATTAATATTTATGTGGACAAAACTGTTTATCTAGATATTTCAATGGAAGCTCAGGCGATCCAAGGTGAAAATGTTACAGTGGTTGCCTTCAAAGAGAATGCTGTGCAAGTAGACCTTACTGCAACCAAACAAGTCTATAATATGAGTGAAGTCACCAGTATGGCCGGCGTATCGGATATCTCGGATATCCTTAATATGCAAGCTGATGTAGTGGACGACCACTTCCGTGGCGGTCGTTTAGGTGAGTCACAATATATTTTAAGTGGTGGCGCTATCGTCAATCCCCTAAATAACTCACGAGCATTTAAACCTATGGTTAATGGACTTGAGCAGGTTGAGGTCTATACAAGTGGATTCTCAGCCGAATATGGTAATGCTCAGTCCGGCGTGGTCAATATGGTTGCAAAAGAAGGTCAGGATGTTTGGGAAACCCAAATGGAAGTATCTTCAACAGCTCCATATTACAAAACTTGGTTGGAGGTCGGAGATTCCAGTGGCAATTATGATTATATTGGTGGCAGTCCCTATGATGCGAGAGCCCTTGATCATTACGCACTCCTTAGTGATCCGGATGAATGGTTAAAAGAAAATCCAACCCAGCCCGGTCGCGCACTTTATGACCCGGGTTATGGTTTTGGTCCCCGATATTTACCTCAGCGTGTTTCATGGCCTCCAAATCCTTTGACTTATAGCGATTCCACACAAATTGCTCAGATCGGTTTGGCTCAATGGTATCAAACTGTCAGAGATGTTGGTATTGAATATAATGATAAACCCGATTACCGGGTTAGTTTCAGTACGGGTGGTCCGATCGCGAAAAATGTTAAAATGTTCATAGCTTTAAGACAAGAAGTTACACAAGCGATCATTCCCACTACGCAACCGGACATGAATCGTCAGTTGGTGTCGAGTTTGGTTTATCAGCCATCTGTCAATGATAAATTTAAATTGACCATGACGCTGGATAACAGCTTTGAGAATTATTTTAGCAGTTCCTGGCGTTACTGGCTCTTTGATCCTACATTGAGCGGAAGTCGTAGAAACTATTCTAATGCTCAATATGGCGGCCTTTGGACACATGTTGTGTCTCCTTCTACTTATATGGATCTGAAATTAAATGTATTGCAAACGAAATACACTGAAGATATGGATCTATTGAGGGAAGGTGAATATACTGCTGCTTATAGAGCTATGTCAAGTTATACGGATTATACATCTCCTGCAAATTTGAGAGTAGGGTATATTTATAATAATACAAGAA
Source organism: uncultured bacterium (assembly GCA_964438445.1). Classification (GTDB taxonomy): domain Bacteria; phylum Fidelibacterota; class Fidelibacteria; order Fidelibacterales; family Fidelibacteraceae; genus M50B103. The sequence goes on from CAYTLV010000068.1 coordinate 2,112, forward strand.
ATGAGCAAACTGAAACCTATCAAATGAACTACAGTATCAATAGTCAAGTTGATAATAACAATTTATTAAAAGCCGGTTTGCAGTTCACTTATTATAATGTAAAAGTTCATGATCTTCTTGGCCGTTCGGGTGAAGCGGATATGACAACTCTGGATTTTAATGTCAATCCGTATGAAGGTGCCATCTACATTCAAGATAAGATGGAATTTGAGGGATTAATCGCGAATATTGGACTTCGTGGCGATTTTTATCAATTGAATACCGATTATTTTTCCGATATATATTCTCCACTGAGAAATCCAAATTATGACCCGACCTTACCCTATCTTGAAAGAGGTCCTTATTACTCACAGGATTTAGCAATGACAGAAAAAACAAAAATGTACTTCCATCTACAACCGAGGATTGGTATATCATTCCCCGTTTCTGATCAAATGGTCTTCCATTTGAATTACGGTACTTTTACTCAGCGACCCAATTTTAATCAATTATTCTATAATGAGATCACCATTAATAATGAGATCCTCACTCTAGGTAACCCAAGATTAAAACCGGAAGAAACCAATTCATATGATATCGGTATTGTTACCGGTCTGCCATCTATTGGTATGTCACTTGATGTGAGTGCTTATTATAAAGATGTTAAGAATCTGGTGCAGACGGCCTATTATTATGATGAACAACAATCTGTATATCAAACTTACATCAACAGAGATTATGCGGATATCAAAGGTTTCCATATCAGTCTTGAAAGAAATACTGGAGATCTGAAAGGTTATATCCGATACAACTATGAAAGTGCAACGGGTAAGAGTTCGAACGACCTGAATGCTCCCGTGACTTATTTTGAAGTTCCTGATCCCACATATGGTTATGTTGAACTGCCCGACCCCGAAGACGTTTTTCTGGATTATGATAGAACTCATAAACTGGTTTTCAATCTGAGATATCGCACACCCAAGGATTTTGGCTTTGCCATGATGAACGGCTATCCTTTGGGAGGTATCTCCATGAGTGCCACGTATAAGTTCTATACAGGTCGTCCATTTACCGATCCAAGTCAGGGACGTTTGCTTGGTGAAAGAACACCCTTAGAACAAGATCTGAGACTTAAGATATCAAAGAGTATCCGTATTGATAAAGACGTTAGTATGAGCATTTATCTTGAAGGTTATAATGTGTTAAATGAGATCAAATGGGCATATAGCAGAACCTTTGATAATGATTATAATACAGTAAGATGGTTTACGGACCGGGATGAGATATTAACATATAAAGAGTATCCGCCCTATTATACAAGTCAGACCGTCTATATGATCGATAACGAACCTCGCCATTGGCGCTTTGGTATAAAATTTAATTTTTGAATTTAAAGGATAGTTCATGCTAAGAGTAAATAATAAAAAATTGATCATTCTATTACTTGTCGTGCTTGTGGCATCATTTGCCTTTGGACAGATCAGGGAATACCATATTCATAATCGGGGTATGCTGCATCAAACAGTTTTCAATACCGGTGAGATAGGTCGAGCCTGGCAAACAGGTGATGCAGGTAATAAAACAACGGTTCCCTTATTTGAGTGGCCGCCTTATTCTAAAACTGTCCTTGATGGTATTGAATATGATGGTCAGCACAATATTTTAGGTGCCGGCGTATACATTGGTGTAAATAAAGATGGTGAGCCGGGCGAAGATAAGCGAATTTTTGCGCTTTGCGGCGGCGTTGGTGGATCTGATCCCGAAGTTGCGATCGGACGATGGTCGTTTCCTATCTCGCTTGAGAAAATTGAGAATTACCCGCTTAATGAAGACGGGACACTGAATACAACAAGCTATAATCCTGATGAAGCTGAAGAGATCATCATTGCAAAATGGGCGACGTCAACAGGTCTTACGGTAACCCGAACTTCACGTGCATGGTCTTATCCGGATTATGATGATATGATCATTTATGAATATGAATTCGAGTATACGGGAGATATGGATGGTAATCCCGCTACCATTGAAATGACCGGAACATTGAAAGATGTTATGCTTTGTTTCAATTACGGTTTAGCTCCCTCCATGTACGGATATCAACGTACCTATCTGGAATGGAAATATACAGGCGCTATCTATCGCGGTGACCAGAATAACTTCTGGGATGCTGATTACTGGTTAAGTTGGAATTTGAATTTAAGAAACAATATTACTGATTTTAACGGTATGGCCAATCCCGAATTAAACGCATCTTATTTTAGGCAATTTGCTGAAAGTGGTGAACACGGCGGCGCTTTGAATAGTCCTCAAGCCCCCGGCTATTGTGTCCTTTTCTACGATACAACACATCTTGCAAAAGTTATACCCGCTGAAATGGATTCAATGGGTCTCAATGAATCTGAAGCCCAAAGTATTTTAAGAAAACATACATTGACGACTTTAGATGATTATGATGACATTGACATTACCGTTCCGACAGAAACCGGTGGCTATACATGGTATTATGAACTTGATGAACATTTCAGGATTCGTCAGCCTTGGACTAATAAAGTAAGTACGGGTAATACCAACTCTGCTAAAATGATGTATGAAAAAGATCCTTTCAACCCAACAACGCGTTGGGCCGGTGTTTATTCACCCGCTTCTACCTCGTGGCCCGAATTACCCAATGCAGATGATCGCTGGTTAGGTCGTTCAGCATACCCCTACAGACAAAGTGCCGATGCAGGCATGAAGCTTCATACTTTTGGTCCCTATACACTTGAAGAAGGCGACACACTAAAAATGTCATATGCCGAAGTAGTAGGTTACTGGGCGGAAGACAACAAACGAGTTGAAGGCGGTCAGGTAATGCAACAATGGGACAGGATCCCTTCATTGCATAGATCATATACTATTGGTGATGAAACCATCACAACTGATTATTTAGGCGATTATGGTTATCCTGATTATGTCAATTCTGATTCGATCATTACCGTTCATGATGTTGCAAGAAAAGCTTTTGAAGCGTATTTAGGTGAAAAACCAAGTGTTCCGGTATGGCCGGAAAATAATCCTTCGAGCGGTAGTTATAAAATTCCCGTTCCGGTGCCCGCTCCTGTTATCAGTATCCTCAATTTTGGTCAAGCACAGGTTAAGATCAATTGGTTACGCTCAGTGGAATCCTTTACTCATCCTCGCTTAATGGGTGATCTGGAAAAATTTTATGTTTGGCGTTCCGTAGCCGGTATGGGACCTTGGACATTGATCGATAGTATTACTCTATATGAAAGCCTGAATTTGGATAACGAATATGAATTTATTGATACAAGTCAATCTTTTAAAGTGGGTGAATACAGATATTATGCCATCACCTCGGTGGATGAATACGGAAACCAAAGTGGTAAGAGCAATATTACTAAATTCCAGAAGAATATTCCCCCTGTGGTTGTACTGGATAAGATTTACGTCGTTCCGAACCCCTTTATTCAAAGTTCAGGATTCACCGGTGAAGGTGAAGACCGACGGATAGGATTTTATGGTTTACCCAATACATGTACCATTAGGATATTCTCTTATTCGGGTCAGCTTATTGATACCATAGAACATGATGTTGCGACCTATTCGGAAGAGAAAGTACAAGTTACCCGAAACGGTCAGGATATGGCATCGGGCATTTACTTTTATACAGTTTCAACACCGGATGGCATGAGCGATCACGGTAAATTCATCATACTTAAATAGCTAAAAGACGGAGTTTATAATAATGTGTCATAATAAATTAAAACGCTCTATCATCATACTCATGATCGTCATGATGGGTGCTGGGCTTTTTGCTTTTGAAAAGGTTGGCGTAACATCATTTCAATTCCTGAAAGTCACACCTGATGCTCGTTCAGCTGCCATGGGAGGTGCTACATCTTCAATGAACATGGGTATTTATTCGATATACTCCAATCCTGCAAATTTGGTGGATGTTGAAGGGTGGTCGGGAGATGTATCCTATGTTGATTATTTCTTTGATGTTCAACACCAAAGTTTAGCTCTTTCATGGACCCGGAAAGGCATTTCTCTTGGACTGGTTGTCTTACGTGCCGATTATGGTGATATTGAGGAAACGACAGTTGAAGCATTGGGATATCTATCCAACGGTGAATTCAATCCCGGACTGACCGGCAATGTATTTAGACCGGGTGCGCAGGTTTACGGCTTGTCATTTGCACAAAGATTAACGGATAAATTCTCTTACGGAATCGTCGCGAAATATGCTTTCGAAAACATGGTATATGTAAATAAAGGTGCACTCATGTTTGATGTCGGTCTTTTGTACGATACGAAATTCAAGAGCTTGAGACTTTCTGCTGCGATCAGGAATTTTGGTTCTCAGATCCAGTATTATGATTATTCATATCCTTTGCCTCAGACCATGGTAATTGGACTTTCGGGAAATATCATCGGTCGTGAAGCCTTATTGAGCATTTCTCAACAACACAGATTGACCATGGCTTTTGAATTGGTCCAACCTCGTGATTATGATCAACAATATCATATTGGTATGGAATATGCTTTGAATGAAATATTATTCGTCAGAAGCGGATATAAGATCAATTATGATTCTCAGGGACTAACCTTGGGAATGGGTTTGAAATGGAAAGGAATCAATTTCGATTATTCCTTCAGTTCATATAAAAATTTACCGGCTGTATCCCGCTTTTCACTGGGATATAACTTGTCGAAATAAATTAGGAGCATTCAGTTTATGAAATATCGTATTTCAAATAAGATCAATACAAAGATAATAGGCATATCGCTTGCTCTTGCGATGCTATTGCCCGTATTGTCATTAGCTCAAAACCGTGGAAATGCCTTGGGTTTTCAAGGTTTGGATCAACTGAACTTACCTTCAGCCAGAATCGCTTCGCTTGGTGGTTCGTATACAGCCGTGTCAGGTGATGTTAATTCACTCTACATGAATCCTGCCGGATTGGCCGGATTGGATAAAATGCAGTTAAGTTTTACTGCAAATAGCTCAAAACGAACTTGGCGTGAAAATCAAATTTATCGTCCTAACCGTCGATTTGTGACTATGGCTTTTTATCTGGAAGGCCTGTATGTTCCGGATCCGGCAAACAATGGCATGTGGGATCATGAGGTGTTCTATGAAGGATTACTAGACACTTTATATCAAGTTTCACTACCGGATACCGGCTTAATGGCTTACAGCAAAGAAGCCGCAGATTGGGAATATTCAAAGGGTAATATTGGTTTTTCAGATATTTCATTTGCGCTTCCCCTGACAGTATTTAATAGAAACTTGACACTTGCTGTTGGGGTTCGCCCACAGATGCCTATTCTGGATTATGATCGTAATACAACTTATCTTGATCCTCATATTGCCTATATTGAATATGGTATACTTCCTACAGCTGACGGTACGGATACAATCCGTATGAACTGGTATGATTTTGAAAGATCACGCAATGGATCAATGTTTTCTGTTAATGCGGGTGCGGCGATGGAAGTACTTCCGTGGTTGTCCGCAGGGTTCAATATGGAATATTCAAGCGGTTGGTCTGATGACGTACAGCAGAAAACAAAAGTAGGGTATTTTGACCTATACGATGATAATCAATTCATGTTTTCATATGATACACTAAATACCCGTTACGAAGGTAGCTCAAGATTCTCTTCACTCAAAACGAATGTGGGATTGTTGCTCAGTCATGAACGTGTATCTGTAGGATTTAATTTGAACTTACCCTATACAATTAATAGAAGCTTCAGTTACATGAAAACGGTTACAGATACATTGGGCTTTGTGAACTCTGATGTTTCGGGAACAGAAAGTTTAAAAGCTCCCCTTGGATTTAGTTTGGGTCTTGCTTTTAATCCGCTTGAAAACTTTATGCTTAGCATAGAGATCGCTCAAACCCCATTTAATAATTCAGTATTTACATTTAGTCCGGATCTAGAAGAATTTCAAAGAACTTGGGCTAATCAACACACGCTTGCTTTTGGCGCTGAATACAAACCCTTGGACTATTTGGCTATTAGAGCCGGATTTCGTTCCGTTTCGCAAGTTTTTGTACCTGACGGTGCCGCGATTATTACAAAAGGTCCCGAACAGATCTCATGGTCTTTCGGACTGGGATATACAGTAGGAAAACTGGGAACATTGGATATTAGCTATGTTATGACTGATCTGAAATATTATGATCAGTATTTTTCAAACGTTAATTATGTGAGTGAAACGACCGGCAGATGGATGCTTGGTTATACAATAAGTTTATAATAAT
>CAYTLV010000069.1:0-8236 GCA_964438445.1 uncultured bacterium
TTGCACGAATACCAAGTAATCCATTTTTTTCAACAGTGGTAAATCCTGCAGCATTTACAGCTGTTCGCAGAGCTTGTTTTATCTTGCCATTGGCATCTCCCTCTACAGAGATAATGAAACGAATATCTTTAGCTACCTTATCTTTTAAAACACCCAATTCTGCAAAAGTATAGATTGGTTTAATACCAATACCTGGAACCAGAACTTCGAGTTGCTCATACATCATCTTATTTCGCCCTGTAGTTAGCCAAGCAGTAGTGTAGTAATGATATTTTTCAACAGCATTGTTGGTTCCATAAGCCATACGGACATAGTACTTAATATTTTCCTGTTCTCGTTCCATTCTATCCATTAATATTCGTGCAGTTTCGGAACGCTTCATGTACCCTAGCGTATAAAAAGATTTACTTTTTCGATCCCATACAGGTTCAACAAAATGAATATTCACAAGATTTTGATTAGAGATCAAACGAGCTGTCTCTTCAGAATATTCGTAGAGATTTTCAGTGATATTCTTCATATTAGAGATACTTTCATAACGCTCTAAAATATTCTTTTCAACGGTAATATGGGTGCTAAACGTTTGAGCCATATTTATGGTAGCTTGTTCAATGGCTTTTTCGGGGGTTGCTCCCCAGCCTTTTGAGGCTATATAATCTTTTTCAGGGAAATATTCTTCACGGTTATTGTACCAGTCCGGTAAAGATCCGGAACAACTCCAGATCATGAGCAGGGTTAACAAAAGAATAAGAACTCGTTTCATAATATATCCTTGACTATCATGCAGGTTAAGAGAAATAACAAATTTTAATATGAGTAATTTGCGTTAATTATTTAGTATACGCAAATACTAATTCTTTCAAACTTTCTATCTTTCATTTTGTTTCAGAGTGATGTAAATTTTGAGTAAATTAATTAAACGGGAATATAATGAAAACTACTATCACGTATGAAGAGGCAAGAACACTCTTGGACACTTACCTGAGAACCGAGTACCTCCGGTTTCATTCAAGAGAATCCGAGGTCATTATGCGCGCTCTGGCAAAGTATCTTGGTCAAGATGAAGATTTTTGGGGAATAACGGGTCTTTTACATGATCTCGATCTTGATGAGATCGGTGAAGATATACAGAGACATGGGATTCATACAGTAGAATTACTCAAGAATGCTGATTATAATATTCCTAAACTTTTCGATGCCATCCTTTCTCATGCAGAAGGTATTGAGGGAGTAATTCAAAAGCGGGAAACAGATTTTCAATACATTCTTGCCGGTGCCGAAAGCATTACCGGACTGATTACAGCTTATGTTATTTTGAGACCGGAAAAGAAAATCGATGGGGTTAAAGTTAAATCCATCATGAAAAAATTCAAGTCACCTGCTTTCGCAGCAAAAGTTAATCGGGATTTTATACGCGACGCCGCGGAACATGCCGGTATGGAGTTAAATGAATTTATTGCAATATCCATCGAAGCAATGTCGACTATTGCTGATGAGACAGGAATGTAGCTAAATTTATTTTTCTTTAAGATGGTTTTCGAGGATTTCCATCAAGATTTTAATATTGATGGGCTTGGAAATATATTCATCCAAAACACTTCCTATTTCTTTATTTCGTATAAAATCTAAAGTATTATCACTTATTCCGATAATAGGAATGTCTTTTGAAACTTTTTTAATCTCTTCAACTGTTTCATCTGTAAATCCGGGCATATCTGTATCTACAAGTAAAGCTTCGGGCATATATCGTTGAAGATGTGGTACAATATCATCTTCACTTATGGCCCGGATTACTTCATACTTTCCTGTAAGGATAACATTTAGAAGAACAAAACTACTTTCATCGTCTTCTGCTATCAATACTCTTGTCTTCTTATGGTTTTTTATATCTAATTTATCTGAAACAATTGGCTCTATTTCGTTAATGTCAATCTTAGCTTTTTTATATTTTAAAGTAAAATAGGCAGTTGTTCCCTCACCTTGAACAGATTCCAGCCAAATTTTACCCCCCATTTTTTCAACAACTGCTTTGCTTATTGATAATCCCAATCCAATACCCGAAGAAAAAGGATCAACCTGAATAAATCGATCAAACACCTGCTCAAGCATATTCTTGGGAATTCCAATACCTGTATCTCGAATATAGAATTCCAATATATCTCTCTTCACTTTTAATCCAAGTTCAATACGTCCCTCAGGAGTAAATTTCTTTGCATTAGAAAGAAGATTTCGTACTACTTGAGTTAAATTGATCTTGTCAATTTGTACATTGATGTTTTGTATTTCGGTAAAAGAAAGTGTAACGGTTGGTGCTAAGCTTACTCGTTCTTGCGCAAGAATATCTTCACACAATGTTAAAAGATTACAAGACACCATTTTAATAGTCAATGAATCTGCCTCGATTTTGGATATTTCCAAAATGTCATTGATCAATTTGAGTAAAAGATCATTGTTTTCGTTAATAAATGATAAATATTTTCGCTTGTTCTCCAAGCTCAGATTTTCCCGACCTAAAAGATTTGAAAAACCCACGATTCCATTTAGTGGAGTTCGGATCTCATGAGAAATGTTTGAAATAAAAGCTGATTTCAAGCGATCCGATTCTTCTGCGTGCTCTTTTGCTTTAATTAGTTCTTCTTCTTGTTTTTTGCGTTCATTAATGTTCATCATGAACCCATTGATCATTAATCCCTTTCCATTTTCGTCACGATGAGCAATAACAGCACGGATCTCTACCCATGTATCTACACCATTAAAAGACATTCGGATTTCATCCAATATTGTATCTTTTTCACCCTGGATGGCTTTATTTATATTATCTACATAAGCATCCATATCATCCGGATGAACCGAATTTAAATAATAACTGGATTCAATAGGATCCTTTTTTAGTTTTTTGGGATCAATATCAAGTGCAAGCCAGAAGTTATCGTCTTTGATCAAAGTGTTGTTTACAAGATCCCATTCCCAATATGAATTCCTACTGTTTAATAGTGTTTCATTTAAGCGGGCCTTACTTACCCTAAGTTCAACTTCCTGTTCTTTCTTTGATGAGATATCATTAACGATCGCGTAAATATAATTAATATCATCTTCTTTTAGAAGGTTTAGGATCACTTGAGAATGAAAAGGACTTTTATCCCATTTTAACATTTCCAATTCAAAAGGAGCTTTCAATAAATTTTTAATGTTCTTTTTTAATTCATTATAATTCTTGAAATATTTTTTTAATGGATAATGCTCAAAATACTCTTTGGGTGTGTCAAATACTTTGAGCGCTTTTTCATTAAAATTGATAACAATACCCGTTTCCAGTTCAAAAATGACGATAGCATTGTTTGCTTGTTCAAAAAGAATATTATAACGGTTAGCCAATCTTTTTGTTTTATTAGCCATTTCTGTTCGTTGGACCTCATAATTTCTATATCTAAAGTGATAAAGCAAAAGTAGCCAGAACAGAACAAATAGAAGTATGATCAATGCAAGCGTTAAATAGAAATAAGTTCTGTATTGACCATAAACTGTTAATGGTTTGTTGACAATGATCGCATCTTCAGGTAAATCGCAAATATCAATATTCCACTTACTCAATTTCATCCAGTTAAAATAATAGGCGTTTTTGTCTTTTATGGGATTTATGTTATCCAGTAATTCACCAAATAATAATTGCACAGCAAGCTCAGCAGCCTGTTCACCTTGTACATGAGAGACGGTTATCTTTCCTCCTAAAAATGCATTTTCCACACCAATATCAGTAACAGTAAATATTGGAGAGTTTGAATGAGCAGCCAGTAAAGGATAATATTTATCAGGATCATAGAAACGATTATCCCCATCAATTTGCCAGATCGAGAACAGAACAATGGTATTTTCCGGGAGATCCTGAAGTTGTGAACTCAATTCATCAGTTGTCATTCCGGTACTTCCATCTAAGCAAATAACGTCAATATTCCCCAAGGGAAATGCATTTAATGCATTAGCGGCAAGGTGACGATGTGATAAGCCGGTAATAGAATTATCTGTAACAATAGCAATGTGCTCAGTCTCGGGAAATAATTTCAAGCCCAATTCAATATTTTCCTTGAACGGTAAATATTCCTCTATACCAACGATCATAGGATAACTATCATGATACTCTTCACTATCGACACTAACACCGCAATATATAATAGGAACCTTGTGATACTCATGTCCGATATCATATAATGTTTTAAGTGCATTATCGTCTGATACAATGATAAGATCCAAATAATCGCTATCGTAAGCTTCTAGTTTTTCCTTTAGGATCTCATTCCACGATGTTTTATTCACAATTCGTTTAGTATCCATATTTTCAATATGGATCTCAACATTGACATCCCGCTCGTTAAATTTATCTAATATACCTTTAGTAACCCCATCAGTCCATGGATGCCCTTGATGATATGAGTTAATGACCAATACTCTTTTTTGATAATTTTGATCGAGCTTAGCTTTATTGACTTTTACGTGTTGCCCAGCCGCAATTGAGATGACGGGAATAAGCATTATCATGATAAAAATAATACAATAAAAAAATGGGCGTTTCATATATAAATGATCAGCTCTAGTTACATTATTTTGTTTCTTTTGCTTTTTCATCATGCGGATTATTATCTCTCTCGACCGCTAAATTATTATTAATATTTATTATAAGCAGAATTACTGATAAAAAATAGAAAATTATTATAGCATTATATATTGAAGTATTCCTAATTCCCTGTATTCAGGCGCTTTTCAAGCTGAGCTTTGTATTCAGTGAGATCTATTTTTTTTCGAGCCACACCTGTTCGAATAGCCGCCTCGGCAACAGCATAGGATTCCCATACAAGCACACGCGGATCAAAAGGTTTTGGGATTACATAATCCTTTCCAAAAGAAAAATGTTCACCATTATATGCTTTTTCAACTGCTTCAATACAAGGTTCTTTTGCCAGATTGGCTAAAGCCATGGTAGCGGCAACTTTCATTTCTTCATTAATTTCAGAAGCATGAACATCAAGAGCACCTCTGAATATAAAGGGAAACCCTAAAACATTATTTACCTGATTTGGATAATCTGAACGCCCTGTTCCTGCTAAAGCATCGGGTCTTGCTGCAATGATTTCCTCATAAGATATTTCTGGGGTAGGATTGGCCATGGGGAATAATATGGGTTTATCAGCCATTTTTTTTATCATGTCTGTTGTTACAAGTCCTCCTGCTGACAGACCGACAAATATATCGGCACCATTAAGTACATCAGCAAGTGTTGTTTTATCGGTGTCGGAAACGAATTGTCGTTTGATCTCATCAAGTTCTTCGAAACGAATTTTTGTCAGGATCCCTTTTCTGTCGCACATGAGGATATTCTCATGTTTGGCACCAAGTTTCTCATAATGTTTAGCGCATGAAATAGCAGCGGCACCTGCACCCGAGATCACAATTTTACATTCGGATAAGATTTTACCCTGTACTTCACAAGCATTAAGAACTGCCGCACCTGAAATGATTGCCGTGCCGTGCTGATCATCATGAAAAACGGGGATATTCATTTCTTTAATCAGGGTTTCTTCAATATAAAAACATTCGGGAGCCTTTATATCCTCGAGGTTAATTCCCCCAAAAGTAGGTTCCATCGCTTTAACGATCTTAATGATCTCATCGGGATCTTTTGTATCTAATTCAATATCGTAAACGTCAACATCGGCAAATCGTTTAAAAAGAACCCCTTTACCCTCCATCACGGGTTTCCCTGCAGCTGCTCCGATATCACCCAATCCAAGAACAGCCGTACCATTGGAAATAACCGCTACTAAATTGCCCTTGTTGGTGTATTTATAAACATCTTCGGGGTGTTTTTCGATCTCAAGACATGGATCTGCGACACCAGGTGTATAGGCCAAGCTAAGGTCTTCCTGCGTTTCGCATTTTTTACTCGCCTTTACTGTTAATTTCCCCGGTACAGGTTTAGCATGATATTCCAAAGCCTGTTCTTTTGTGATCATGATATCTCCGAATTGATAGTATTATTACCCTTCTTATTCCCAGCGCAAAACTAACAAAATTCACGTTATTTAACAAGGGCTTATAAACCAGAGAAAATAAAAACATTGGAATAATTGTTGAAAAGTTGAATCGCTGAAGTGTTGAAAACCTTATTGCTGTGAACAATCGAACAACAAGCATTCGAGCATTCGAAATTCAAAATTAACTTCGATTATTCGAATGTTCATGATTCGTGATTCGATATTCAAGGGAAGCTTACCATCTATAGGCGATTCCCAGAGATCCGCCAAAACGATTTAAAAGAAATTCATCTTTTGTCCAGGAAAGGACAGCGGAAAGCAAGATGTTTTTATTCAGAGCAAATGATCCACTTAGAGCAAAAGCCACACTCTGCATCCACTCATTATTAAAAACGTTAAAATCTGTTCCGATAACATTCATAAGCTGTATATAGTTATCAACATCGTCGAAGAAATATCGAAGGGTAAATTGATTTTGCCAATTAAGACCATCATTGAAGATCAAACTGACCTTATCACGTACATACCAGTGTCCGGGATACATTGCCCATGCTACAGAAGGAATATGGGCGGCAGTTGAATCATAGTGCATCATCCGGTATCCCAGGGCGCCTTCATGTCGGGTTCCCACAGCTTGGAATACTTCTGCCGTTACATCGGCGATTGGTAAAAACTCCCCACTCAAACCGGCTTGAAGTCGGGTATTCATGTAAGCTTTTTTCCAAAGTTTATAATAGGTATCCAAGACAATAGTATGATCAAAGGTATCATTTCTTTGATAACGATTGAATTCTGCAGTAACCAGGATCTTGCCAAAATCATGTGTAACATATGCCTGCAATTGTTGCCAGTCCGATCGGCTTTGATCCACTATAAGATATTCATATCGAAGACCCGCTACCCATTTTGTATTGATTCTGGGCGTATTGATCAAATGTAATAGCGTTTCAACCACTTCCGGATCGGCATTAAAATCTCCAGCCAATTCGAGGAACGTTCTTGCTGCGGCATATTTTCTTCCTGCGATCGCAACACGAGCAGACAAAATATAGGCATCGGAATTTTCCATATCCATTTCTATCCAGAGAGTGAGAATTCTGGCTGCACCATCAAGTCTGTTGGACCAATAGTAGACCGATGCAAGCGCATAATAAGCATCCATATATTCGGGTGCCAATTCTATCGTATGTAGCAATTCTACTTCTGCTTGATCGTAAAGTCCCAATCTTGCGAATAGACGACCTCTAAACAGTAATGCATCTACATCATCGGGATAATTATTCAATATTTCCTGATAGACTTCCAAAGCTTCTTCTTCAGATCCGGTCTGATAAAGTATCTTTCCTTTTTCGTGCAGAGCTTCATAGTCTAAAGAAGCTGCACTCAGGATCGTGCTTATCGCCAAAATAATGATAATAATTTTTTTCATATCAATACCAATTTTGATTTTTTCTCATAAAGGACCAGGTTCCTTTAATTCTCCACCAACTGTTCAGTTGGCGATAGCCCAGATTTTCGACAATTGCTACAATAATCAGTTTTAGAAGATGGGAAAATTTTGGATAACGATGAAAACTCATTTCTTCAAGAACCAGCGAAAATATTGATAAAGTCATACCCAGAATAATCGCTACCAATAAAAAAGCAATCACATACGTCCACGATGCATACCCGATTATGATCAGGAAAAAGAAAATCAAATATCCCAACATTTCTATCAAGGGACCCAACATCTCGTAGATAAAATAAAATGGCATCGCAAGCATTCCTACACGCTTATATTTTGGACGGAACAACATGGTGATGTTAGACAGAATTGAATCCAATAATCCCCGTTGCCAACGATCTCGCTGTTTTCCCAGAGTACGCAAAGTAGTGGGGCCCTCAGTCCAAGCGACCGGATCCGGGATATACCTTATTTTGTAAGGAATTTTATTATCCCCGCAATACTTATGTAATCTAACGATCAATTCCATATCTTCACCGATCGTATTATGTCGATACCCGCCGGCAGCCACAACAATTGAATGCCTAAACACGCCAAAAGCACCCGAAACTATCAGCGACGCATCCAAAATATCCCAAGCAAGTCGCCCTCCATAAAAAGCCCTAAGGTACTCCATAACCTGGAAACGGGCTAAGATATTTTTTGGGAGACCTACTTCTGTAATATGCCCGTCTTCAAATGTACATCCGTTTGCCATTCTTAT
>CAYTLV010000070.1:0-8233 GCA_964438445.1 uncultured bacterium
CTCCTGTGTATTGGGCTATTTAATTATTGTAAAGTTCTTCGATCTCTTTACTGTATTTTTCAATTATATGTTTCCGCTTGATCTTCATGCTGGCCGTCAGTTCGCCGGTTTCAATGGCAAAGGGCTGCGGTGCAATAAAGAAATATTTGATCTGTTCGTATCTTGCCAGATCCTGCTGATGGGCTTCAAGTTCTTCCTTGATCAGTTTTTCAACTTCTTTGGAATTTACAACATCTTCATAGGTGGCTAATTTAACTAGCGGATCCTGCATTTTACCCCATTTGGTAAAAATGTCAAGTGTCGGGACCAGAATAGCAACAAGATACTTTCTACGATCCCCGAGTACGACAGCTTGGTCAACGAATTTAGAGGCACAGATCTCACGTTCAACTGCAGCCGGCGCGATATTCTTACCACCGGCGGTTACGATAATGTTTTTCTTGCGATCTGTGATCTTTAAAAAACCTTCTTCATCTACAAATCCGATATCGCCGGTATGGAACCAACCGTCTTTATCGATGGCTTCTGCGGTTTCTTCGGGATTATTAAAATATTGTTTCATGCGGTTCGGTCCGTTAAGCAGGATCTCACCGTCTTCAGCGATCTTGGTGATAACATCGGGAAGTGCTTTACCGACTGTACCCCATTTGATATGATCAACAGTATTAACGTGGGTTACCGGACTCATTTCGGTCAGTCCGTAACCTTCGATGATGCTGATACCGGCAGCCATGATGAATTCACCGACTTCTTCCGATAAGGGAGCACCACCACTGACACATTGAATAAATTCGCCGCCGAAAATATTACCGATCTTATGAAAGACCAGTTTTTTTGCCAAAGCATAACGGGTGGCAACTAAGCCTTTGGGTTTTTTATTAAATGAAAGGTATTTTGAGACCACCTCGTGACCGACACTTTGTGCCCAACGGAAAATATTCTGTTTAATGGGTGAACCAACTGCGACTTGTTCCTGAATGGCCGCGTAAACTTTTTCAAGAAGACGAGGAGCCGTGGTCATATATTGTGGCTGTACCTCTTTGAGGTTTCCAGCAACTTTGGCAATGCTTTCTGCAAAATATATTTCTGCGCCGATCCAGGTGCTGAATAATGATGTCACTCGTTCAAAACTATGACTAAGAGGTAAAAAAGATAACCATTTTTTATCCTTTTGAAATCCAAGAGCCGCTTGCGATTGCTGTACATTCGAAGCCATATTAAATTGTGAGATCATGACACCCTTGGGATCTCCCGAGGTGCCTGAAGTATAAATGATACTGTAAAGATCTTCGGGTTTAACCTTGGCTGCAATTTCTTGCATAGAGGTTTTCGATTCTTCCTTGGCAACATCACCTTTCTTTAAAAAATCTTCCCAGGAAATGATCCATTTATCGTCATACTTGATGTCGCTCAGCATGACCATATATTTTAGTGTTTTCAGTGCGCTTTTTACGGCAATGACTTTGTCTGCCTGTTCTTTTGAACTGACGATTAGGACCTTGACTTCGGCATGATTAAGGATGAACTCAATCTGTTTGGGAATAGAGGTATGATAGACGGGGACCGATGTGAAATTGAAATGAGCGCATGCCCAATCGGTCATATTCCATTCCGGTCGGTTTTCCGATAGAAGTCCAACACGGTCTTTTTGCTTTAATCCAAGGGCATGAAAGCCAAAACCGATTCGTTGGATAGTGTCATTAACATCTTGGTAAGTAAAGCTTACCCACTCATCATTTCGTTTAACATTTAATAGCTTACGATCAGTTCCACCGAGTAAAGCGTCGGCAAAAACTTCGGGCATCGTCTTAAGATAATCTAATTGGTAGTTCATTAGTCTCCTCCTGTGTGTGTTATATTAAAATACAATATGCATCAAGAAAAGCAAAGGAAAAATGAAGGCGTGAGACGTAAGAGGTAAGACGTGAGAGGTAAGGCGTAAGAGGTAAGGCGTAAGAAGGTGAAAAGGTGAGAAGGTGAGAAGGTGAGAAGGTGAGGGGTAAAAAGGTAAAAAGGTAAGAAGTGAGAAGGTGAGGGGTAAGAAGGTGAGACCAGCCTTCGCCAAGGCTACGGCTTGCAGGCGTAAAACGTAAGAAGTTAATTGGAATTTAAAATATCAAGGTAAACTGTCATCTCGACCGAAGCGTAGCGGAGTGGAGAGATCTATTCATGAGATAATGAAATTAAAATGAGGATAACCCAAATTGTCAATTGTCCTTTCTCAATTGTCAATTGAATAAAGGGGTCAAACAAAAATAACCCCGGGTAAAACCCGGAGAACAAAAATCCACTTATCTCTTACAACCCCAAAGGGGTTGAACAACAATAACCACGGGTGTAACCCGGAGAACAAAAATCCACTTACCTCTTACAACCCCCAAGGGGTTGAAGAACAATAACCCCGGGTGAAACCCGGGGGAAGAAAAGTCACTCCACCCCACAACCCCAGAGGGGTTGAACAAGAAGTGAAATAAAAATATAAAAAATGAAAAAAATTGTATTGACTAATTATATGGATAAGCGTATAATAACGGGCTTATTAACAGGGGCTGTAGTTCAACTGGTTAGAGCACCGGCCTGTCACGCCGGAAGTTGCGAGTTCGACTCTCGTCAGTCCCGCTTTACTTACACCCGCACCGAACCCTTGGTTCAACGGGTGTTTTTTGTTTATGAGTGATTTTATGGTGTATAAGTATGCTGAGATATAGGACTGTTTGATTTTGGGGGAGAAGGTCAAAAGGAAATAATAAATTTGGCATAAATGTTATAATAATGTAAATTATTGTAAATATGTTATAATGTTAAGTAAAGGTGTTCGATGAAAAAGCTAATATACCTAGTTATTATTTCTATCGTTATTTCCTCATGCGGGAATGAAATCCCAGAACCTGGAGAATGGCAAGATTTGGGTTTTGAAGATAAACTAGTAGGTAAATTACACATAATTGATAATGAGCTATATGCCTGTGCTGGACGTGACGGACTTTTTAGAAAAAGTCTAAAGAAATATAATGCAAAGTGGAAATATTTAGGGTTAGCAGATACAACCGAGAATAGAACTATAGAGATAGGACTTACTGATGTTGTAAAAATTAATGATGAATTATTAGTTAGTTACTTGGAAAGTTATAAACAAGAAAAATGTGGTGTTTATCGATCGGTAGATGATGGTGAAAATTGGACACCCTCAGATAGTGGTATGTTTATTATTAATGGATTTATTACCACAAGTCAAGTAATTCGGTTAAAACAACATCCAGCTATTCCTGAAATAATATTCGCTGGCACATCAATGTCAGTAATATATAAAAGTGAAGATGGGGGTAAATCTTGGTCCAAAGTATATGGTGAATTAGGCACAGGAGCATTAAATTATGCGATTGAGTTTACGCCAGACAATTACGATAATATTTGGGTGGGATGTGAATCTGGTTATTTCTATCCATATCTTATTAATTCAGAGAATATGGGCAACACTTGGAGTGACATGATTGGTTTCCCTCAAAATATTGGACCTTATTCATTTGATAATGCAGTCTATGACATTCAAATCAGTCCTCAGAATGATAGTATTATGTATTTTGGAATGTTGGGTTTGATTGCTAAATCAATAGATAAGGGACAAACTTTTCGAAGAGTGCTCGGTTGGGAAGATGGTATTTATATGAACTGGCGTATAGAAATAAATCCTGAAGATCCAACTGAGTTATTTTCTACAGGTTGCTATTTATATCATAGTATTGATAGTGGAGAAACCTGGGATAAAATCACCCCACCAGACGATAGAGATGCATTGTATGCTTTAGAAGTAGATTGGGGTAAAAGAATACTATACGTCAGTACTTCTAGTCCAGGTAATGGAATTTATAATTATAGTTTTTAGTAATATTTATAAGATTGACCTTCCCCCTAAAATTCGGACAGCTTGATCTAACAACAAAAGCCCGCTCGAAAGAGAAGGCTCTTTTATTACAACACTTTTAGTGGTACTATATGACCTTTTCCCAACTTAAACCTAAACGTAATAAGTGTTCTATAAGACCGCCGTTGTCCCCGCATCAAAACCGCCATTGGCGGTTTTTGCTTTTTGTGGTAAAAAGCTTGTATAGGAGCAGGGAACGATCGGGACCGTTTCTAATTAATCACCTATCTTATTATCGGTTGCTATTGTCAAAATATAATATTATTATTTTATTTAGATTTACACATTATAAGAGTTGGAATTTCAATAAAATATGTTAGAAGGATAAAACATATGAAGCATAAAAAGATATTAAAATCCATAGTATTAGTACTAATTTATGCTTGTTTATTCTCGCAACCGAATGATTCATATATTCAAAATGAAGAAGAAAAGATTACCCTGATTGGTCGTTGGCTTCAGGGAGATTGTGCGGCAATTGATGTTAAAGATACAATTGCAGTTTTTGGGAACGGAGATCATATTGAAATTATTTCCATTGCAGATCCTTTAAAAATTAAATTTCTAAGTAGAATTAAATCATTTCCCCTGATTAGAGATATTGTAATTGATAGCTGTTTTGCATATGTAGCCAATATGGAAAACGGTATGTCTATTATCAACATATCTGATCCTAGAGAACCTGTTCTTGAATATATATTTGATACTTATGGCAAAGTAACAGATATAATTATTGAAGGTGAATACGCATATTTAGCAGATATTGAAGGTGGATTGTGGATAGTTGATATTTCTAATCCCCAGGTCCCTACTGCTGCAAGTCACTTTGCAACTCAAGGCAGAGCTCTTAGTATAGCATTAAGCGGTAATTATATTTGTCTTGCTGATAATCGTGAAGGGTTACGAATAATTAATGTTTCCGATCCAACTCAACCATTTGAAGCTGGATATTATGATTTCGATAGTTGGAATTATGGCGTAGCGGCATGCGGATCCATTGCCTATGTAACAGATCAGATGGAGCATGGTTTTCATATAATTGATTTTTCAACCCCCTCAAATCCTGTGAAGATCGGTTTTGTAAAATCTAGTGGAAGTTATTACATATCATCGGATGATAATTTCATTTATTCAAACAATGATAGCTTAACAGGATTATTGCTGTTTGATATATCTGACCCTGAAAATCCAGTTGAAAGCGGATTCATTTCTTTGGCTTCATCATGGAGGAATATTTCTGTTAATGGTCAATATGCTTATCTTGCAAATTATAGTCAAGGATTAAGAATTCTTGAATTACCCGCGTCTTCAGATCCCGCGGAGGTAAATTTCATTATTACTAAAGCCAAAGTAAGTGATGTAAAAATGAAGAACAATTATGCGTATATAGCTGATGAACTCTATGGTTTAAGAGTGCTGGATATTTCGATTCCTACCCATCCTGTTGAAATTGCTAATTTAAGTACCAAAGGTACCGCGAAAGGAATTCAAATAACAGACTCACTTGCTTTAATTGCAGATTATGAAAATGGTTTAATTATTGTTAATATTAATGATCCCTTATTACCAAAAGAGATATCTACAGTTAATACTGGTATATCTTCAGATTACGTTTCTGTTAAAGGTAATTATGCTTTTGTAGTAGATGGTCCCAATGGAGTATTTTTAGTAGATATGATAAACCCGAAAGATCCGTTATTAACACTTTATTTAGATGTTCCGAACTTAGGTGGTTACGCAGAAGAAATCGATATTGTTGGAAATAAACTCTATGTAGTTGTTTTTGGAGTTGGAATAAAGATATACGACATTTCGACTATTTCAAATCCAATTGAAGAAAATATCATTCACTTAACCTATAATGTTGTAAGTGCAGTATATAGTGAAAACCATGTATATATTTCTTATTATTATCCCTGTAGTCTGGCTCCCGGTTTTAGTATTTTAGATATATCAGATCCGGCGAATTTTGTTGAGGTGGCAAATATTTTTGACACTATAGAACCAACAGATATATTTGTTAAAGATAAATATGTCTATTTAGCAGATTTCCATGATGGTTTAATTATATATGACATATCAGATAAATCTGATCCGACTTTTGTAGGTGCATACAATGATTGCAAATATGGAAATAAAAGTATTGATTTAGATGATAATCATATATTTATGGGCACTGAGTATGAAGGATTATATATTTTTGATTCTAATTTTCAGTCAAGTATTGCAAATGAACCAATAAATTCTTTCACACTTTCCCAAAACTACCCCAACCCATTCAACCCCACAACAACTATAGACTATGCGATACCGGAAGATTCTAATGTAAAACTGAGTATTTACGATATTTCAGGCCACTTAGTTGAAACTCTAGTTGATGAGTTAAATCAGGCCGGGACACATAAAGTAAAATGGGATGCCTCAAAGTATAGTTCCGGGATCTATATTTATCGACTTGAAAGTAGTAATGGTATGCTTTCAAGGAAGATGGTGCTGATCAAGTAATCAATCTTTATTCAACTTAAAACTATAACTAAAAAGAGTTCGGCTTGACCGCCGTTGTCCCCGCTACAAAATCCGCTTTGCGGATTTTTGTTTTTCGGGACGAAAAATGTGAGGGGGCGCACTGAGATGGGGAGAGGAGGAGAAATGAATAATGAATATCGAACAAGGAATGTTAATATATGAAGTCTTCAAAAATCACATATCGTTAATCGGTGTTCAATATTCGAGGACGCCATTGGCGGTTTTTGCTTTTCCCGAAGAAAAGCTGGAGGGGGAGAAGAACAGTTGATAATTGACAGAGGACAATTGACAATTAATCCGATAAACCTCTAAACCACTAAACCATCTTCCATTACTCCTTGATTTTGTCAAATTATAACTTTACATTTTTACAAACATTAGCACATTACACAGGGCGGTAAGAGGAGAAATGAAAATCATAAAGAAAATGATCATTGCGTTATTGCTGGTGGTCTCTCTAAATGCCCAAACTGCGATCCCGCCTTCCGCCGGTGATGGAACTGAATCTGATCCCTATCAAATATCATCACTAAGTAACTTATATTGGATATCAGCAGATTCAAGTAATTGGGATAAGCATTATATTCAAACTGCAGATATTAATATTTCAGAATGCCGGAGTTGGAAAGATAGTATGTGGACCGGCTATGAAGATCAATATGATTATTATTATGGTTGGACCTCTATTGCTAATCCTTTCACAGGATCATATGATGGACAGTTTTATGTTATTGATTCATTGAAGATCAACTTTTATTCATTTTCAAATAGTACAAGTAATCAGGGATTATTCAGGTATGCAAAGAATGCAAGTATATCAAATTTGGGATTAACTCATGTCGATATATATAACGTTCAAAGTATGAGCTCTACTAATATCGGTTCACTGATAGGATATTCTGATTCTTGCACTATTACGAATTGTTTTAGCCAAGGGTATATCAATAGTATGAAACGTACCGGCGGCTTAATTGGGAATCTACAAAATTCTACCATCAATAATTGTTATACAAAAGGTACGGTTATAGGATCTGAGTATGCAGGGGGTATAGCGGGTTATTGGGTGAACTTTTTGATAAATAATTGTTATACCAATACCAGCGTCAGGTTAACTCTTGAACACGGTATTGGGCCAATCACCGCTTATAAAGATAACTCAACCGTGAATAAATGTTACAGTATTGGAAGTGCATATGATCAGATGGATGATAGGATTTTTGGAATAGCCGGTCTCAATTGTTTTTGGGAGCAATGGTTTACTTATCCGTTGGAATACACGCAACTCAGTTATGGAGGCAATAAAAGGACAAGCACTGAAATGAAAAATCCGGACCTGTATCTCAATGCCGGTTGGGATTTTGTAATTGAAACTGAAAACGGAACAGAAGATATCTGGGATATTGATACGAGTGGAGTAATCAATAATGGTTATCCATTTTTATTATGGGAGCATACAGATACAACCTGTTTTACCGATGTTGAAGAAATTTCGATTCCAGAAAATTATCTCTTAAGCCAAAACTACCCCAATCCCTTCAACCCAATGACAACTATCGGCTATCAGCTGCCGGCTGTCAGCGATGTTCAACTCATGATTTTTGATATTTCCGGTCGCAAGATCAATCAATGGCCCTATCAAAATCAATTTACCGGAACCTATGAAATTACTTGGAACGGTAGAGACCAAGCCGGGAATCAGGTTCCCAGCGGTGTGTATATTTATCGCATGGTGGCGGGGGAGTTTATTGAGAGTAAGAAGATGGTGCTTCTGAAATAGTAACTGGT
>CAYTLV010000071.1:0-8205 GCA_964438445.1 uncultured bacterium
CCAAAGGAATTTGAGCCAAATATATCTAACTAAGTGCCTAAAATACAAGCGTTATTTGAGATATTCTGACTTATTTCACTAAACAGGCGAAATACCTTACTTTTGATCTTTTACTTGGTCATCTATAAACTTTATCATTTCATCAATCGGCATGGGTGTTTCTTCCTCCCCACCTTGATGTCGTAATTTGAATATACCGCTTTCTTCTTCCTGCTGTCCAATCACGATCATATAAGGAATTTTCAGGGTTTCAGCTTCACGGATCTTATATCCTACTCGTTCATTTCGCCCATCCATTTCAACACGCAAATCGGCGTCACGGAATTTAATTGCTATCTTATTGGCAAAATCATTGTATTTTTCAGATACTGGGATCACCTTCAATTGTACAGGTGCATACCATAGTGGGAATTTCCCGGCCGTATGCTCAATCAGTACACCGATAAAGCGTTCCAATGAACCCATAATGGCACGATGGATCACAAAAGGACGGTGTGCTTCACCATCGGAACCTGTATATGTCATATCAAAACGATCAGGTAGATTAAAATCAAATTGGATGGTAGTACACTGCCAAAGGCGACCAATAGCATCTTTGATTTTAATGTCGATCTTAGGACCGTAAAAGGCTCCCCCACCCTCATCGACTTTATAATCAATGTCCATTTTTTCCATGGATTTGCGTAGAGATTCCTGAGCTTTTTCCCAAAGAGCAGGTTCACCCACGAATTTCTCGGTCGGCTGAGTGGAGAGATATAATTCATACTCTTCGAAACCAAATGCCTTCAGGAAATCGAAAGAGAAGCTTAATAACTTTTCAACTTCATCATTCAACTGCTCGGGAGTACAGAATATATGTGCATCATCCTGGGTAAATCCGCGAACACGCATTAAACCGTGCAAAGCACCGGAAAGTTCATAGCGATAGACTGTTCCCAATTCCGCGTAACGAATAGGAAGATCGCGATATGAGGTTTGATGACGTTTGTAAATCATTATATGGAAAGGACAATTCATGGGTTTCAGGTAGTAGTCCTGATTCTCCACTTTCATGACCGGATACATGGATTCTTTATAAAAATCCAAGTGCCCCGATGTCTCCCAAAGCTCGGCTTTCCCGATATGAGGTGTTTGAACAATATCATAACCCCTGTTTTTGTGCTCGCTATACCAATAATCTTCAATAAGCTTACGCATAGTCGCACCTTTGGGATACCAAAGTGACAGTCCCTGACCCACCGTATCGGAAATTTCAAACAGATCCAACTCTTTACCCAATTTACGATGATCACGTTTCTTGGCTTCTTCAAGAAGCTGGAGATAGGCATTCATTTCTTTCTTTGAGGGAAAAGCGGTTCCATAAATACGAGACAGCATTTTATTCTTTTCATCGCCGCGCCAGTATGCACCCGCTACGCTAAGAAGCTTAAATGCGGGGATCTTACCGGTAGAAGAAATATGCGGACCACGGCAAAGATCGGTGAAATCGCCTTGAGAATATAAGCTTAGAATTTCATCTTCCGGAATTTCAGAAATGATCTCAACTTTATAATTTTCACCCATTTTATCGAAAAGCTTGATAGCGTCATTTCTTGATATTTCACGACGTGTTACCGGTAGATTTTCTTTAATGATCTTCTTCATTTCTGCTTCGATCTTTTGAAGATCATCTTTGGTAAATGGTGTTTCCGTATCAAAATCGTAATAAAAGCGATTTTCAATAGAAGGTCCTATTGTAACCTTAACCTCAGGAAAAATACGTTGTACCGCTTGTGCCATAACATGAGCAGTACTGTGTAAAAGGACATCATGTGCTTCGCTGTCCTTCCAGGTTATCAGACGAATTTCAGCATCTTCCTCAATTTTGTAAGCCATATCTGTCAGACGGTGGTTGACCTCGGCAACAACGCAATTGCGTGCTAAACCTTCACTAATGGATAAAGCAATATCCATGGGGCTAACACCCCGGTCGTATACTTTAACCGCTCCGTCAGGTAGAGTAATGTTCACTGAGGGCATGATTTTCATCCTTTCGCATTATATTCATCGTTAAAATTACGTTTTATTTTATTTATTTCAATGCTTTATTTGATTAGAAGTATCTTTCGCATAACATTTTTTGAATCATGTTTCACAAGCACAAAATAAAGACCCGTAGAAAGATCCGAGCCATCAATATCAATTTGATGTGAACCCGCAGATATCATACCACTATGGAGATGCTGTTTTTCATTTCCCAGAACATCAAGCAAGGAAATTTCCGTATAAGTATCATGTGTCAATTCCAAGGGCAATGTACATCTTGGATTAAAGGGATTTGGATAGGCACTGCCTATCTTGAATGTTTCAGGTACAACGGGGTCAATTGCGACAGTATAAGAAGTCCAACTTGCATTATCAATCGCCACCTGCCCGGATGTAGAAGATTGCTGAACAAACTTCAAAACCACATCGCCAATTACGTTCACAGATATTGGCCCGCTATCTTTGATGATATCACTCTCGTTGGAAGACGTGACTGTAGCAACTTTACTCCCATTTACATAGACATCCAGATTAACATCGGTTGAATACGCCTGTTTATACTGAAAACTTAAAGTTGCCATTCCACCGCTGATAGTCCCCGACGTAATGGATGCTTCGGGCGACCTCCCCTTTCCGAGGCAAGGAGTTTCATCACTGATCTTAATATCACCACGACATTGATCGTAAGTCCAGGTCGTTCCATTCTGTCCCGTAAAAGAACCATCCATATAAGAGGAACCCGTTTCTGGAAAGTTTGCAAAGGTCTCAATATCAGTATCACCGGTAACCGGTGGTGTAATGACCGTATCAGCTCCTTCAAGAGTTGTCAGACTAATCACATTTGAAAAGGCACTTTCGCCATCGGCATCAACTGCTTTGAGTTTATAATAATAATCGGTTTCAGGTGCTAAACCTGTGATCGTTTCCGATGTTAATGTTAGGGATTTTGGGGAGTATCCACTCAAAAAAGATGAAAAGCCATCATCATCGGACACATATAGCTTATAGCCTGTAGCAGATGTCACTGCATTCCAGTTTGCCGTAAAGCTTGTTGAATCTACATTCGTTGCCGAAGTAGCTACAGGTGCGGCTACACCATCTTCCAAAGTCTGTACAGTGATCACATTAGAATAAAGGCTTTCTTCACTGCTGTTGTAAGCTTTTAATTTGTAATAATAATCCGTAGCTGTAGTCAATCCGCTAATACTTTCGCTTAGTGCAGTAACCGTTTTAGGTGAATATCCGCTTAATAATGAACTGAATGAAGCATCTTCTGTAACATAAAGTTTGTAGCCATCCGCATTGCTTACGGAGGACCAATTTGCCGTAAAGCTTGTTAAATCAATGTTTGAAGCGGAAGCGGCTACCGGAGCAGACAGATCACTGGGTACTTCGCCGCCAAAAATATAGGATACATATTCAGGATGATCTATAAAGGGATTACGGTTATTTTGATAAGAATAAACACGATCATTTCGGGTGCTCTCAAAATCCGAAACCGGATCTTGAATATGCCAAGCTAACAAAGTTGATAACTTACCAAAATTCGGACCACTTGTACCTGTATAATCAACAAGTTCTAAATCCAACTCACCGCTATCTCCTTCATATCTAACTGTCATGTATAGCATCGAACGAGCTATGTCACCCTTTACTTCGTCCCTGGGTTCCCATGAATCGCTGTCATAATAGCATCCGGTAGCTTCACTGTGTTGTGTACCACCATTATCAAAGTCTTTATTGCCTCTATCACCGTTTACACTGACATCTGATGGCCGTAGATGGTGCATATCCGTACCACAGGGCGGGACATTTCCAAAATCACCGTGAGATTTTGCCCAGACATGTTCCCGGTTCCAATCAGGATAAGCTTGAGTTTTTGATAAAGACCGTCCCGTATAGATAAGAATAAAATTTGACGAGTTATTAGGATCCTCGTCGGTGTACCGTAGTCCTATCCATAAAAAGTCATATGTCTTTTCGGTATGACCATCAATAATATTATGCAAAGCGGCTTTTAAAGCGGTCCCGGACAATCCGGATGCATTATCATAATAGCCATCGGGGATGGCGGAGAAAGCGATTGATGCAATTAATAAGAGTAAAAATATTTTCTTCATTCATGAACCTTTTTTTATGGCGAAAGGTAAGAAAAACACTATTTAAAACCAATTATTTTCAAGATTTCATTAAGATTAAAAAAAAATGATATTTTTTTGATGACTTTCTATCACATGATTCATATATTCTATTTAGGATAACGAATTAAATATGCGGAGATAAATTATAGTTAAGCATGGTTTGCGTTATCACAAAATAGTTGTTTTTAAACTGACTCACAGGAAAAAGGAGAAGAAATGAAAAAATTTCTAGTTGCAATGATGATTTTGGTTCTTGCTGTATCCTTTGCTTTTGCGCAGGCAGAAGATCTCAAAGATATTACAGTTGGTCTACGTGGTGGTAGATTCTCAGGACTTACCGGTCGTATGTTAAACGACGGTAAAGGTATTGAAGCTCTTGTAACGACAGGAAACTCAGGTTTAGTTGTTGCAGGTCTTTATGAATTCCATAAACCACTTAAAATTGGTGAAATTGAAGGTCTAACTTGGTACTGGGGTGGCGGTTTGCATGTCGGTATTTCCACATGGTGGATTAATTCATTTTCACTTGGTCTTGATGCCATCGCTGGTGTCGAATATAGTTTTGAATCATTGATCAATTTCCCTCTTTCAGTATCACTAGATTATAAACCCGCTATCGATCTTGTCGGTGGTTGGGGTACTGACTGGTTTGGCTTTACAGGGTCACTCCGTTACACTTTCTAATTTATTTTAATTAGTCATATAAAAAAGAGCTGTCGATTGACAGCTCTTTTTTTATTCATGTATAAAATATCTTATTCGTCTAAGATAGCTTTTTCTTTGCCCTTTTGCATCTCATTCATCTTTTCAGTATATTTATCGGTAATTTTCTGTATTTCGGCCTGAGCATCTTTTGAATTATCCTCTGAGATATTTTTATCCTTTTCCAGTTTTTTAATATTTTCATTTGCTTCACGTCTAATACTGCGAACGGCAATACGACCTTCTTCGGTCATATTATGAACAATTTTTACTAATTCTTGGCGACGGTCATCGGTTAATGCCGGAATAGGTACACGGATCAAAGCGCCATCATTAATAGGGTTTAGACCAAGGTTCGCTGCTTGAATAGCTTTTTCGACAGCAGTCAATAAAGATTTATCCCAAGGCTGGATAACCAGAAGGCGTGCTTCCGGCACTGAGATAGTTGCACATTGAGAAAGAGGTGTTTGTGATCCATAATAATCTACTTTTATGCCTTCAAGAAGCGAAGGTGTAGCACGTCCGGTACGCAAACTATTGAATTCATGGTCTAAATGAGTAATAGATTTACTCATCTGTTCTTCACAATAAGAATATACTTCGTTCTGCATGGCCAAACTCCTTATTTTATTCTGTGATCAGGGTTCCGACAGCTTGTCCGGAAACAACGCGGAGCAATTCTCCGGCTTTAGTAAAATCAAATACTTTAATTGGCATCAAATTATCACGGCAAAGTGCCATGGCACTCATGTCCATAATACGTAATTTTTTATCAATGGCTTCATCGTAGGATACTGTTTTGTATCGTATGGCGTTAGGGTCTTCAAGGGGATCAGCGCTATAAACGCCATCTACTTTAGTCCCTTTAAGCAAAACATCCGCATCGATCTCCGAAGCACGTAATGCTGCGGCTGAATCGGTAGTAAAGTAGGGATTCCCTGTGCCACCTGCGAAGATAACAATAACTCCCTGTTCAAGAAGTTCAAGTGCTTTCAGACGATCGAAGGCCAAGGTCAGTCCCGTAATGTTTTGAGGAACCATCACTACACATTTCATTCCGGCTTTTTCAAAAGTATCTCTCAAAGCCAAAGCATTGATTACGGTTGCAAGCATCCCCATGTGATCACCGCTTACCCGATCGATACTTGTGATATTTTTTGCACCGCGAAAGATATTTCCACCACCTATAACAACGCCGATTTGGACATTGTTATCGTGGATCTGTTTAAGTTCTTGGGAAAAATAAGAAGCGGCGTCAGGATCTATTCCGTGTCCTTTGACGCCGCCAAGTACTTCACCACTTAATTTTAGCAGGATTCTATGATAACTCATTGAGTAAGCACATCCAACACGTTGATCTTCATTCGTCAGAATCAGCAATAGCTGTTTCGCCAACTTTAAAGCGGGCAAAACGTGCTATGGCAATATTTTCTCCTAACGTGCCGATAGTTTCCTTTAAGTAAGTTTCTACTGTTTTATCTGTATCTTTAAAGAATTCTTGTTCGAGTAAAACGTTTTCTTTGAAGAATTTATTCAATTTACCGGTAATAATACGATCAGCAATATTTTCAGGTTTGCCTTCGTTGAGAACTTGTTCTTTGTATACTGCTTTTTCGCGTTCAACAACTTCTGCAGAAATTTCTTCGCGTTTTACAGCGATAGGAGCCATGGCAGCGATCTGCATAGCGATATCTTTAGCAAAAGCTACGAATATATCAGTAGCGGCAACAAAATCTGTTTCGCAGTTAATCTCAACCAAAACACCAAGTTTATGACCTGTTGGATGAATATAAGAATAGATAATACCTTCTTTAGCGGAACGCCCGGCTTTTTTCTCAGCTTTGGCTATACCTTTTGCACGAAGTGCATCAATAGCTTTATCTATATCGCCGTTTGTTTCTGCGAGGGCTTTTTTACAGTCCATCATTCCGGCGCCTGTTTTATCACGTAATTCTTTTACAATAGCTGCAGTGATTTGCATTTATTTTCCTCGTTACTTCCGATCTGATCTTCTAATTATTTTTACTACTTCTTTTTTTGGAGCAGGAACATCATTTTGTTGTTTCTTACTACCGCGTTTTGCTTCCAAGATAGTATCTGCAAGTGTCTTTGTGATCAGGTGGATGGCACGAATAGAGTCATCATTAGCGGGGATAGGAATATCAACCGCATCAGGATCACCATTGGTATCAAGAATACCAATAACAGGGATATCAAGTTTATGTGCTTCATGAACCGCGATCTTTTCTTCAATGGTATCAACCACAAAGATCACCTCGGGTAAACGGCGCATCTTTTGAATTCCGCGGTGAAGTAGTTCAAGTTTTTCGCGTTCGCGCATAAGACCGAGAACTTCTTTCTTGGTCAAGTTCTTCCAAGCGTCTTCGTTTTCACTTTCGCGCTGAAGTTGTTCCAGGCGACGGATAGAACGACGAATGGTCTGGAAGTTAGTCAATGCTCCACCCAACCAACGCTCGGTGATATAATGAGCGCCGCAGCGGATAGCTTCGTCTTCCAAAACGTTCTTGGCTTGTTTCTTTGTACCTACGAAGAGGACTTCCCCACCGTTACGTACAATATCACTCAAATATTTAGATGCTTTTTCAAGCGCCTTTAATGTTTGTTCAAGATCAATGACATGAATACCGTTCTTTTCCATGAACACGTATTTTTTCATTTTAGGATTCCATTTGCTGGTCAAATGACCAAAATGGGCACCGGCACTGATCAGATTTTCAATGGTTACATTTTCCATATATTCGATACTCCGATAATTTGATTAACGTTTCGAGAACTGGAATGCACGGCGAGCACCGCGTAGACCGTATTTCTTACGTTCGACTTTACGTGAATCCCGAGTTAGGAATCCGGCCGCTTTTAATTCCGGACGAAGATCAGGATGTAATGCGATCAAGGTACGACTGATACCAAGACGGACAGCGCCGGCCTGACCGGTCAAACCACCGCCACGTACATTAGCGAAGAAATCATATTTTCCATCCATCTTAGTCAATTCAAGCGGTTGGCGAATAACCATTGAATAAGTCTCACGACCAAAATAATCGTTCATTTCACGTTTATTAATAATAATTTTTCCACTACCCGGACGAGCGATCACTCTAGCTACGGAGGATTTACGGCGACCGATGATAATGGTTTCATGCTTTGCGTTTGCCATTTTACCTACTCCTATTTAATGATCAGGGGTTTGGGTTGTTGTGCTTCATGTTCATGATTCGGGCCCGCATATACTTTAAGTTTTTTCATGATCTGACGACCAAGACGATTTTTTGGAAGCATGCCTTTAACAGCTTTTTGGATAATCCGTTCAGGATAT
>CAYTLV010000072.1:0-8072 GCA_964438445.1 uncultured bacterium
ACTCACATAAAGACAATACGATTACTGAAGGAGCATTTTCTTTGGGGTGGGGACTGCATCTAAGAGCGAAGCGGATCTACAAATAAATTTATTGTTTTCTGAATTGAATTAATCTTCTCGCCTTAATTCACCATTATTAGATAAATACTTTGGTCAAGTTCTTTGTCACGGTATATTTAAATGATATTTAACTAATCAAGGAATATTATGAGGATATTACGCATTACGTTGATTTGCATTTTGGTGTTCGCACATGGAGTAAGCCAAACACTGGTTGTTGAAAATAGTATCGAACGAAAAGAGTATGATCTTGGATCATTGGAACAACTCCGCTTTTCAGAATTAGATTCTTTATCCAATTCTGCGTTGAGTTTTCATACCGTGACCGGTATCAAACATATACGTTTGGTCGACATAGATGCTCTTGAGATCAGCGGAGATGATGTGCTTGTTCATCATGCCGGATTGATCAGTACATTTCGTCAAGCAGATATTGAGCATATTGATATCTCGCCGGTTACCTTGCCTGATCGAGAGGAAGGTGCAAGGAACGGTTCGAAATTTATGGAAGATATCTTGAGCACCACTTTCCAGCAACGTGAACCACATATACTGACTGAATTCTTAAATGGAAATATTCCGGATATTTCACGCAATTTTATAACACTTACATCCATCTTTAAAGATGCTAACGGTTCAGATCATACTGTAGAATATGATGTCATGACTGACTATCTTTCCATCGGTACAAACGAAGATTACTGCCGTATACCTATGGGCCCTTCAACGGCTCAAAAGATCGCAGATGCATATGGGTGTATTCTAACAACCACAAAACTTTGTGACGACATATGGCAGCATGCAAGCGTGCATCTGGATCCGATCCCTTATTATCCTGTAGCTGATAATAATTCACAAGTTTACAAGTTCATTGAGCATAATACGGATATCAATGCCGCAAGGGAAGTGGCTGGTGGAACGATCCATGAACTCATTGCCGGTATTAAAAAAGATGTTGTCATTTGCAATGGTATCAAGACCAAGCCGGGATATGTTGCGATATATGGCTGGCATTATTTGACAGGGGTGCGAATCCAACCCCTCTATATGGGTCATGTCGACTGGTATGTCGATTATAGTCATGGTATACGATTGTTAAATTCGGTGGTCCGGGTAGATGGTGTGCCCATGAGTGCATATAATATTATGCAAGATCCCGTCCTGTATAAATTGCTTAGTAATGAGACCGGTGTCATGCGACTGCCGCGTTATCGGTACTAGGGGATAATGATGAAAAATAATATCATTATTATTCTGCTGGTCGTTTCTATGCTATCATTTGCATATGCTCAAAATATGACTCTGCACTTTGATGATGGCAGTGTCGATACTGTTCAGGTTATTGAAGAATTTCAAATGTATTTCTCTGATACGACCAATACTGTTACACGATTACAAGCACCCGTGAATGGTGCAAGAAACCTTACCCAACAGCCTGAGTTTTCCTGGCAACACATACCGGGCAAAGAATTTGAATTGATGATCTCCAGTAATAATACTTTTGATGATACTCTTTATCATTTTACACACATAGACACCAATAGCTTTCTTTGTGGAACATCCTTAAGTGTTCAAACACGCTACTACTGGAAGCTTCGAATACACGGTGAAGAACTTTGGACAGCTCCCTGGTATTTTACTACTTATATGCCCTCACTTCCGGAAAAAGTATCTTCTTGGGCTCTTTTACCTTCGGATAGCTATGGAAGTATTCAGCTGAAAACTTACTATCTCTCAGAAGTTGATTCTTTTATGGTCATCTATGGTTTTGATGGATTATCTTTTTCGGATACGTCGCATTGCGATATTTCTGATATGTTTATTGGCGGACTTGACGCTGATAGCTGTTACTATATGAAGATCGCAGCTGTAAATGGAGCGGGAACCGGTCCTTTGTCCGAGGTGCTTGCCATCTCTGTAATGACCGTAGAACAGCCTGTATTGATCGTGAATGGTTTTGATCGCACTACGGCCGGGAATACTCTGAATTTTATCCGGCAGCACGCTGAAGCGGTCCTGGCGAATGGATACACTCTTGTTTCGGCAACAAATGAGGCCTTGACTGACGGTTTGCTGAGTTTTCCTTTTTATTCCGATCTTATCTATATTTTGGGTGAAGAAAGCACGGCTGATGAGACTTTTTCTGCAGCGGAACAGGATATATTTAAAAATTATCTTAAGAGTGGCGGAAAAGTTTTTGTCTCAGGTGCGGAAATCACTTGGGATCTTGATAATAAAGGCAGTGCATCAGATAAGGCCTTTTGTCATAATTTCTTACATATGGCCTATGCTCAGGATGCTCCGAACAATGCGACAGGTACTTATTATAATGTGAACGTAGTTGGCGATACTGTGTTCTCCGACCTGTCATCATTCTCTTTTGATAATGGCACACATGGTACATATGATGTTCGCTATCCGGATGTGTTTACACCCTTAAATGATGCTCGGGCATTTTTGAAATATACGGGGTGTAGTACCGGTGCAGCAGGGATAGTTTTTGAAGGCATGTTTCCCGGTGGTTCTCAAATTGGTAGGATCATGGTGCTTGGATTTCCATTTGAAACCGTATATCCTGAGGAAAAACGCAATTCACTTATGCGGAAGTTTTTTCAATTCTCCGAATTTGGACTAGACGTCACGGATGAAAGCGGTATGCCAACTGAGCATTGTTTAAATCAAAACTACCCAAACCCATTTAATCCGGTAACGACTATCAGTTTTCAGCTATCGACATTCAGCAATGTTGATCTTAGTATTTATGATATGAGGGGAAGTTTAATAGAGATGCTATTTGATGGAAATAGCGATGCAGGTCATTATGAAATCATGTGGAATGCAAGTAATGTGGCCACTGGTATGTATATTTGCGTGATGAAGGTGGATAATGTGATCGTTACTAGTAGAAAGATGTTGTTGATCAAATAGATAAGAGGGTGTTAGAGTAAGAGGGTGATAGAGTGATAGAGTGATAGAGTGAGGAGAAAGAAGTTAATCAATTTTCCAACTGTCAGCGTGTAATCTCATTTTAATTAACATAGCAATAATATCATTATATTCATTATCAATTTCTTTATGAATCTTGTCTGAAATGAAATGATATTCTAATGCATAATCTAACCAATTTTGAGTTTCTGCTGCTTCCGCTTCGCACTCATTTAATTTTGATATAAATGATTTTGGATATTTTCTTCTTCTAAATGCTTCGGCAATGTTTGCACTTACAGATCGGGATGATCGTCTTATCTGATCTGTAAGGGAGTAAATTTCTTCTTTAGGAAAACTTTTGCTACATTGATAAATATTCATTGATGCATCAAATGCTTTAATATAAACCTTCAATTCACGATGAGTACTTGCTAATGCCATTAACAGTCTCCTTAATCTTTTACATCACTCTAACACTCTAACACCCTAACACCCTAACACTTTCATGCCCAATATAAGCATTTATTAAATTAAAATATTAAAAAGCAAAAAAACTGTGATATAAATCACAGTCTTTTTGCATTATTTCTAATATTTAGATTATTTTAACGTGGCAATAACCGCTTTTAACGATTCAAGTGCATCGGCAGGCAATTTATCCATACCACCTTTTTCAGTGTCGCGGGAAGCAATGTATTTGATGCGATCATTGAAGCGAGCAACAAATTCTTTTTTATAGTCTTTATTTTCTAAAGATGTATCAAAACCTTCGATATCCATTATCTCGATATCTTCAAAAGGTTTCCATTGCTTGAATTTAGCTTTCTTTTCGATGATAGATTCTATGATACCAAGCGTGTGTTTGGGCTCAACTTTCTTGCCCATAAAGAAACCAGTATTCAATACATAACAATCAACACCGTCTTCAATGAGTTTTTTAAAGCGGTTGTAGTCCAATTCGAGCGCATAGGTGCGGAAAGGATTGGCGTAAGGCTCGACAACCAGTGCATTGGGATCAACGCCCGGTGCCAGTCGTTCGGCGCTTGTACGCTTTGTTGCAAGGGTTGCGCCCATGGCTGATCCCAGAGAAGCACCATCCAATTTGATCACCGGCGGAATAGTTGGATCTTTCATCAACCAAAAAATTGAATTAATGGGATCATCTATACGATCCACTCGATTGGGTGTCCAAAATTTTGATTTGACGGCACGGCCATTTCCATTACGCAAATCTTCAGTTACCGGATATACCTTACCATCTTCGTATTGGATAGCACCGTTATTTTGCAGAGTGAGGATGAATTTATTATCCTCACAGTTCATCGGATAATCTTGGGTTTTATCAAAATACGTAGGTTCCAGTGCAATGGAATATTTTTTATCGGCATTGATAATGAATGCATCATCATGCAAGACGGTTACATCATATTTATTGCCATGTTTTGCATGGGTAATGGTTGATTTCCCGGAGCCGGAAAGTCCGAATACGGCAACTGTATAGTTATGATTCTTTCCAAGATTGTAGCGCTTTAAACCACCATGACAAGAAGCATAACCATTTCGGGCAGCTGTGCCCCATCCAAGGGTCAAAGTACCTTTCTTATACTCGCCGAAATAACGCATACCCAAAAGCGCAGCACAATTATACTCAGGGTCAAAAAAGGTCATTCCCAAGGGGTGATCATCATGTTTCCAGTCGGGATCTGAAAAGATATAGACATCACCTTCTTGTAATTCGCGTGAATTGGCATAACGGGCTTTGATCTCATCACTGAAATATTGAAAGTTGAGCATCCACGATAAAAGTACATTTTCATAGTTTTCCGGAATAAGTAAGTGAGCTTTGACCATGAAATCTTCATCCAGTCCGATAATGGTCTCTGCATGGTACATCTTGCGATAACGAGTGCTGTAAACAGCTTCGCGGATCTTACCGGAATAGATCTTCATATCCACATTCGGTTCACCTACAATGCGACGTGCTGCAGCGCAGCGTCCAAAAACTGCTCCGTCATTAAATAGAAGTACATTGGCATCTTTAGGCAGTCCTTGTTCTTCCGGCCTGTGAATAGGCATGCCGGTAAGTTCAATAGTACCGGGCGAGAGTCGAGCCAATGAATAGGCTTCTGCTACTGTTTTCACCGGAATAACATTGTTACCGACAAATGCGGATTGAATGGTCGTCCGGATCATCGAATTGACCTTTTGGAATTCTTTATCATTGCGATAATGACCAATCGTTGCCATGGCTTAGCTCCTTTTATCTTATCTTGTTACTTTTGTTCTTTACACGCTTGGTAAAGATTCTCGAATAATTGCTCGATTTTATCCTGCGCAATCGCTGAATAGGCCAGACGAATAACGCCGCGAATATAGATCGTACCAGTGTTATATTTTTTGATCAATACTTTTCTGATCGCATCACCATCGAGTCCGTCTGCAAGTGCTACGCACATAAAATAACCGGAGTTATAGGGAAGGGGTGTAAAATACTGTGCATAACGCTTACCGTTCTTGGCAAGGATATCTTTCACTTCATTATATCGTGAACGAAGTAATTTATATTTTGCTTTTTTATCTTCTAAATAATCCGGGTGATTATAAGTTTCAAGAAGAAGAGATTGAGAAATATGAGCTGCTGAAGAAACACTGGAACGAATACCGCCCGCTGTTTTATCTTCGAGCATGGCGTAAACCTCTTTGTCCAGATCTTTACCGGCATAGGTAACAAAACCAACACGAAATCCCCAGACATAATCTTCTTTGGTGGCCCCGTCGATCTTAACAGCCAGAACATTTTCATGAATGCCGGCAACATGAGCGAATACCGATTGTGTGTCAACATCATCTTCATAGACGAGACCAAAATACGCATCATCGCAAATTAGCAAAATATGGTTACCTAGCTCTGCGCTAGCTTTAATAATAGATGTGATCTTTTTCATTTCAAGCTTGGTTGGCGTGTATCCCGTGGGATTGTTCGGGAAATTCATTGCCACAACTTTTTTGCCAACAGGTCCATTCAATAAACGGTCTTCAAGACCCTGGAGATTCATACCATCGCCATCATAAAAAGGGTACATGTCAAAGTTAACGTCATAACGTTCTTTGACCAGCATATTATAATTGCCCCAATATTTATCAGCGATGATCACCGTATCACCCGCATCAAGGAAAAGAAGAGCTGTAATGCTCAGTCCATGACTTAGTGCGGCTGTAACAACTGGCAAGCTTGTAGCCTTACCCTTTAGGGCCGGGTTCTTTTTCATTTGCATGGTTTTCCATTTGGTACGTAACGCAGGAACGCCTGAACATCCTGCATAAGGAAAAATAGTTTTAGGATCCAAATTGATAAGCTTACCTAGAGAGCTTATATGCAAAGGGCTTTGGTCGTCTTCAAGCGCGATCCCAATGGTCGCATTAATGGCACAACCTTTAGCCTGCATGCTTTGGGAAAGAATACCGGATTTTGGGAAATAAGATTCTTTCCCTTTTTGTGAAAATAATCCGAATACGACAGGTGCTTTAGATTTTAATTGGTCATTTAGTTCTACGGCGAGAGGGTTCATGGCAATTCCTTATCAGGCAGTATTTCAGCCTTTGATTCTTAAGTTTCGTCGAAGCTTGAAAATGAATATCTTATTTAAAAAATCAATATTATTAATATAGAGATTTTATTTCAGAAAGTAAATTAAATACGTTAGCAAAGTGCCGATATATTTAAAAATTATTCAATAAAAAGCATTCGTTTTAGATGATAATTCGCTAAAACAACAAATTACATGTTGATTTTGTCTTTTGAGACTTGTTTCCAAATGTGAAAAAAATGTAATGAATCATAAATGGGAATGACATTTTAATAATGAAGTATTAACAAAGAAAATTGAATGCTATCAAATGATAAAAGTGAAACATGAAATTAATATTTCTTGTTTAGAATAAACAAAAAGTTGTAAAATTCAAGAACAAAAACTTAAGGTATATAATTAATGAAACAGATCACTTTTATTACAACGGGCGGAACCATAGAAAAAACTTACGATGAGCATAGCGGTGCTTTATCTAACCAGCACTCAATTCTGTCAAAGATCCTCACTACCTTACGTTTGCCCGAGATAAATATTAATCAACGAAATGTTATTTTTAAAGATTCGTTGGATATGACCGAGAGCGATCGTGAGATCATTCTAGATATTACCCGTCAGGCCATGACCGGCTCAGATGCCATTATCATTTTACATGGAACCGATACTTTAGAAAATACCGGCAATATGCTCTATCAAGAAATTAAAGATCCAAAATGCCCCATAATTTTTACCGGTGCTATGCGACCCTATGAATTTCGTGATAGTGATGCATCTCAAAATGTTACGGAAGCTCTTTTTGCCGCAACAATGGTGGAACCGGGTGTTTATGTTGCCATGCATAATCATCTTCTTTGTTTTCCCGGAGTAAAAAAAGACCGGGAAAAACTGACTTTTGTTCAAAAATAAAGATTAAAGTAAAAAGATAAAAGTAGGGGACGGTCGAAACCGTCCTTTTTATTTTGTGTGTTAAAAAAGTTGAAAAGATAATATTTTATTGGTCATGTTTTACCACGGCATTTATGCCGTGGTGTCTGTGGGCGCAATATCCGGGTTTTAACCCAATATAATATCATTAATGGGGTTAAAACCCCTATAATATTAAGATCCATTATCCCCGAGCTAAAGCTCGGGGTAAAGCATTAGGAAATAAAAAAGGGTTCGATCATCTTCCTTCGCTAAAGCTACGAAGGACAGGCATCGAGCCCACGCTTCGTTAGAGCTTTTAGCCTTCGCTGTACTGGAATTTCGAGATTGGGGTCGAGGGGTTGAGCCTATACATCATGAACAATTGATAAGTTCAACCCTTCCACAAGGTCAGGGTTGTTTTATTTTGATTTCCTTAGTCCCGGAATTTCATCCCGGGTTATTAAAAAGTTTAACCCCTTCCATCTTCGCCTAGGCTACGATGGACAGGCCATTTCGTCGTGGTAAATAGAAATGTTCCTAATTCTTCGTTCATCATTTATAGTTTATAGTTGACGTAAAAAACCCTTCCAC
>CAYTLV010000073.1:0-8069 GCA_964438445.1 uncultured bacterium
TGACAAACAGGTTGGAGCATGGTAAAAAAAAGAGAATTCGAAAACTGGGTGACCGAATACCATGACCGTATCTACGCAACGATCTTTCACATTGTGGGCAACGAGGACGATGCACTGGACTGTACTCAGGATGTGTTCCTGAGAGCGTACAAGAAACGTTCTACCTTCCGGGGTGATTCTGCACCTTATACATGGTTAAGGCGCATAGCGACCAATTACGCGTTGAATTTTGTTACACGCAATAAAACATCCCACTGGAATGAATATCATGAATATGAGCATGCAAGGCCGGAAAATGAAAAAGAGGTCAGAAAATTTCAAAGTAGCTGGCTGGATCATCTTTCCAAAATGGAGCGTCTCGTTGTTGAAAGTAGGGTTTTTGAAAAACTGTCTTTTAGAGAAGTCGCTGAAAAGTTAAATACAAGTGAGAATAGCGCAAAAGTCCTTTACCATAAAGCAATAAAAAAACTGCAACAGGTAGTAAAATGAAATGTGAACAAGTACAAGAGATCTTTCCCGAATTACAGGAACACCCGGAACGCTATCCGGAAGCTCAAGAGCATCTGGCAAACTGTTCTTCCTGTAAAACGCTCTTTCATATCTTTGAAGGACTGTCGGACGATACTCCCGTAACGATTGATCCTTTAAAACGGGATGTGAATTTTATTAACATCCAAAAGAAAATGCGCCGGCATGACA
The DNA here is from genome assembly GCA_964438445.1 of uncultured bacterium. Taxonomy (GTDB): domain Bacteria; phylum Fidelibacterota; class Fidelibacteria; order Fidelibacterales; family Fidelibacteraceae; genus M50B103. The sequence goes on from CAYTLV010000073.1 coordinate 700, forward strand.
GAGTTGTCTTTTCACGTCGTATAAGTAGTGTTGCTGCAGTGTTCTTACTGGCTGTCGTAACGATATTTAACATAAACCAATCAACAACTATCTCAATAGCTGATATCAGTGATGATGTACTGTATTTGCAATCCGAAAGCAGTATTGTCCCAGAGATGTATATGGACCAGAATGCCATAATTGAATATCTGGTCGAATATGAAAACATTGAGTCTATAGAAAATCTATTTTAGGTTTGAGCAAGGAGAATATTATGAAGAAGATATTTACAATTTTTATTATTGGTATCATCATGATCGGTAGCTTAAGTGCGCAGAACATGCAAAAAGAACGATGTGACGATCCGGATAAAAAAGAACATTGTATCAGCGATCAACCCTATTATCAGTATATGATATTCCGCATGAGCGAGGTTCTTGAATTGACCCCCGGACAGGCAGAAAAACTATTTCCACTTAATCGTCCTTATAGAGATGAAAAACATTCTCTACACATGCAAATGGACAAGTTAAGCGAAGATGTTTTCCAAAAAGATGAAATCACAAAAAGTGATTTGGATAAATATAAAAGAGAGATCAATCGTCTCAACGAAGCAGGAATGAAGTTTGATAATGAATTTATTGAAGATGTTGAAAAATTTCTAGAACCTGCACAGGTTGCAAAGCTGATGTTTTTCGAACCTCGTTTTAGAAAAGAATTATCACATGAGTTAAAACAACGTTATCAACCAGAACCGGAAGAGAAGAAGGGTAAGAATTTCTGGAATAAGCGTAAATAATTTAAAAGGAGTTAACCATGAAACGCAAACCAATTACCATCGCTCTGGCCCTTCTGCTTGTTGCAAGTTTCGCATTTGCAGGTATGAATGAAAAAGGCAGAGGAATGAACGCAGAGAACAAGATAAAAGGTGAAAATTATCAACTGTTGACAGAAGACCAAAGAGACAAAGTTGCAGATGCTAAACGCGATTTTGAAAAGAAAGCTATTTTGCTACGTGCTGAAGCAAAAGTGTTGGCAATTGAAGTCAATGAAATGATCACTAATGGGAAAATTGTTAAAGACATTGCTGCAACACAGAATAAGCTTAATAATGTAAAAGCGCAATTAGCTCAAGAACAACTTGAACATAAAGTTGACGTTCGCAAAATCGTTGGTGAAGACAAATATAAATTAATGCATAATCGTTATATGCATGTCGGATCCGAAGGACGGGGAGACAGAAAGATGGGTAAAAACAACCCTCGTTATGGAAATGAAAAACCTAATGCTTATGGAGAGGGAGGGCGACAGTATTACAAGCGGCCTATCGTTAAATAAGCACTTCCGGTACATATATAAAAAAGTCCTGAATATTTTCAGGGCTTTTTATTATTAAGTCATGTTATAATACTACAATACTAACTTAAGATAGCTTCCGCCAATTCTTTAGCTAAAATATTACAAAGCTCATAGTCCGATTTGCCTGCTGAGTATTTTGCCTCAATCGATGAACCAATTTGATTCCAACCCAGTTCCTCAACCAGTTTATTGAGTGACTTAACGCCGCCACCACTCCAAGTTGAGGTACCAATTACAGCAACATGACGACTTGCCATTTTTCTTTCGAGGAATTTATTGACAATTTCTTTCACCGAAGGGAAAAGAGCATTGTTATATGCCGGAGAGGCAAGGACAACACCGTTATATTTCCACACGGAAGAAAGAATAAAAGATGGGTGGGTTTTAGATGCATCATAGACTTCTACATCCGGGACACCGGCTTCTTTTAATTTACGTGCAAAATAGTCTGCCATCTTTTCGGTATGACCGTACATAGACCCATAAATAACCACGACGCCGGGCTGGGTTTTTTCGCGACTCCATTTTTCGTAACGCGATAATGCCCAATTAATGTCTTTACGGAAAACTGGGCCGTGCGTTGAACCGATTATTTTAATTGGAACACCTTCAAGGACTTTGAATGCCCGCTGAACGTTCTTGCCATATTTTCCAACGATATTGGAATAGTAACGACGCATTTCATTTTCGAAACGTTCAATGTTCAGCTCATCGTCAAAAATACCACCATCTAAAGATTTAAAACTTCCAAAAGCATCACCAGAAAAGAGAATGCCGTCTTTTTCGTCGAAAGTCATCATGGTTTCGGGCCAATGGACCATGGGTGTATAATAAAAACGCAATGTGCGATCACCGGTTTCAAGTATATCGCCGTGCTCGACGGTGAGCTTGTTTTTCATTTCGCCATAAAAACCATCTAAAAATTTAAAGGTATTGCGATTACCAACAATTATCAGTTCAGGATAAGATTTCAATAAAGATGTCAGTGCACCCGAGTGATCGGGTTCGGTGTGATTAACGACCAGATAATCTAGCGATTTACCGTTTAGTATATCTTGAATTTCAGAAATAAATGAGTCAGTATTCGTAGCTTCAACCGTATCAACCAGAACAGTTTTTGTATCATTGATTAAATATGCATTATAAGAAACTCCCTGGGGAAGCGGCCATAGATTCTCGAAACGAGACGTTCTCCGATCATTCACACCAAGGTAGTAAACGTTATCAGCCAATTTTATATTTCTATTCATCATAACTCCTGTTTTGCAAATTAACCTTCAATATACAATAAAAAATTAAAATGTAAACTATTCGCGTAATTTTACAAAAGTTACACCCACACCGCCCTGATCGGGTGGGGCAAATTTATATTCTTTAATACGCAGGTCTCCCGATAGAAAATCATGGATGACCTTTTGTAAAACACCGCCACCGGTCCCATGCAATATCTCCAAAGAATTAATTCCATTCAATATTGCATTATCAATAAACTTATCAGTTTCGATAATTGCTTCTTCGGCTCGCTTTCCACGCAGGTCAAGATGGTATGCTGAACCGGTAGAGGAATGTGAAACCATAGTCGAAATGCGTTGTTTGGTTTTTTTAGCCGGTTCAAGCCAATCGGACTGTAAACGCAAACGAGAACCGTCAACATCTACCCAGATTTTTTTTGTTTTTTGATTTATTTCAAGGATGGTGCCGTTTTGTCTCATTGTGGGGACATAGACTTTTAATCCTTCGTACAGATCTTTCGTTTTTAGAGAAGGCGTTGCTTGTTCAGGCTCAATAGTTTCTTTTTCTACAAGTGTTTCTTTTGCTTTACGGAAAACACTTTGTGCCTCACGAATGGAATTTTTACTTGCCTGATGTTCCCTGATCTCCCGAATGCTTAATTCAAGCTCTTTGCGAAGATCCGCAATCATACTCTCTGCTCTTTTTACGGCTTCTTTTTCCGCCCGTTTGAACTTGTGATCTATGTCACTTTTCTTATCATTTATGTAATCAAGTTTTTCTTTATAATCTTTTTCACGTTCTTTGCTTTCTTTAAGTTGAGTATCGTAACGGCTGATTTTGCGCTGCAAATCAACAATAAGCCGTTCCAGCTTTTCGCGTTGTTTACCCACGCGTTCCTTGGCATGTTTAATGACTCTTTCATCTAAATTATAACGATTTGCGATTTCAATTGCATAAGATGATCCCGGGATCCCAAGTATGAATTCATAATCCGGAATAAGGTTTTTGTCGTTGAATTTCATGCTGCCGTTTTCAAAATGAGGCGATTCAAATGCTAAAGTTTTCAATGAACCATGGTGTGTGGTAGCAATAATTGTTGTCCCGCGTTCACTTAATACTTTTAATATTCCTTCAGCTAATGCGGCTCCTTCATCCGGATCGGTTCCGGTTCCAAGTTCATCGATCAGGACCAGGGTTTTATCAGTGGCTTGTTCTACGATGTTCTTTAAAGAGAGAATATGGGAAGAAAAAGTCGATAAGCCACCGTCAATGGATTGCCCATCACCAATATCTACAAAAATTTTATCATACTCAGGGAACGTAGATGAAGCTTCAGCCGGTAAGAGAAATCCTGCTTGATTCATAATGGCAAGAAGCCCAATGGTTTTTAGGGTAACCGTCTTACCTCCTGCGTTCGGACCGGTAATAATGATTCCGCATTTGCCTTCAGGAAGGTGCATGTTCAAAGGAACAGGCTCTGTTGAAAAATTCAATTCAAGATTTCGACCTTTGACAATCCGAAGTTTATCGCTTTTGTCATCTGGTTTGTCCAAATTATATTCTAGAGCTAGTTTTCCATGAGCCCGGATCAGGTCAAATGTTTCCAAGACTTCAACACATAATTCTATAGAGGGTAAATATTCACGAACTTTATCAGAGGCTTGAAGCAAAATTCGTCGAACCTCTATTCTCTCTTCTTGTTTTGCCTGGTAGAGTTCATTGTTCATTTCAACAATAACCAAGGGCTCAACATAAACGGTTTGCCCGGTTTGTGACTGGTCGTGAATAATTCCAGGTGCTTTGGATTTTCGCGAAGCTCGAATAGGAATAACCTGCCGACCATTACGAAAGGCAACCACATCTTCTGAAGCAATAGATTCATCCATCCATTCCGAAGCTATGTGAGAAACCTTGATACGTATATTTTGATCGATCTTGATTATTTTTTTTCGTAATCGGGAGAGTTCTGAGGAAGCATTATCAGCGATCTGGCGTTCTGAATTGAATATTTTAAAGAGTTGTTCCTCAATATCTTTAAGATCCGGATTATATATTCTGATCAATTTTTTTAATTCGGAATACTTATCTTCTCTGTGATGGAAATAAGTAGATACTTGCCGCGTGTGCTTCATGATCTCTGCCAGACCAAAGAGTTCTTCTTCGTGCAGTACAGTTCCGTTGACTTTCCCTTTTGATATAATTTCTTCTTGAGCCGGAAAGCCGATCAAAGGAAGGGATGTGTCCAAGGCCAAGAGATCACGCATTTCAAGATGTTGTTGCTGTTTTAATAAATAAATTATTTTAGGTATAAAAGATTCCATCGAAAGTGCTTTTAAATTTGCATTTTCCGTTGATGTATATCCTGCCAGTTTTTCCCTGACGAGATTAAATCCGAGTTGTTGATATAATTTTTCCATAGTCAATTTTGTTACATGAGTGATACGGGATCACGGTTAATGAGTGCCTTTACACCTTTTTCCTGTTGTCTGAAGTTTTTAAGAACATGTGTTAAAATACTTGCGGCCCTATTACCATTCGGGTCATTCTTTCGATCAGCTTTTATAAGTATTTGCCAGCGGGTTTTGTCTTTAACGCGTTCGATAGGTGAGGGTGCTGGTCCCAAGCAATGTGAGGGCGGGATCTTTGAAACCAGTGCTTTGTACATTCGACCTGTTGCCGCTTCAACCTCTCTGGCATTTTTACCACTTACACGTACAAGGAATAGACGACTAAAAGGAGGATATTGGAGTGTTTTTCTCTGAAATAGTTCGAGATTATAAAAAGCGCGTAATTCCAACTTAGCGGCCATTTGAATCAATGGTTCTTCGGGCGAAAAGGTTTGAATATATACATTTCCCGGATGCTTTCCGCGTCCGCTTCGTCCACTAACTTGATAAATCAATTGGAATAAACGTTCACTTGCACGATGATCCGGGATACCAATACCTGTATCAGCGTTCATAACACCCACCAAAGTTACGTTCGGAAAATCCAAGCCCTTTGCTATCATTTGAGTGCCAAGAAGAATATCATGCTGGCGCTGCTCAAATTCATTTAATATGCGTGCGTGAGCATGTTTTGTGCGTGTGGTGTCCATATCCATTCGCGCAATGCGGGCCTCAGGAAAAAATTTCTTTAGCTCTTCCTCAATCTTCTGAGTGCCATGTCCCATAGCATTAAGTGTTGGGGTTTTGCAATGAGGACAGATGTTTGTTAGGGGATAGGTTGAATTACAAACATGGCACATAAGCTTATCAAGCCGTTTATGGTAGGTTAAAGCAACACTACAACTGGGACATTGAAGAACCTGCTGACAGTTGCTACAAACCATAACCGTATTATAGCCACGGCGATTTTGTAGGATAATGGCTTGTTTTCCGTTCTTTATTGTTTTTCCTATCGCGTCAATTATTTCCTGACTAAAGAGTCCCATTCTGGGTGCTTCTGTCATATCGATCAAATGGATCTGGGGTAATTGTGCCCCGCCAAACCGCTGATTTAATTCCAGGCGCTGATAATGTCCCATAGCTGATTGATAGTAGGATTCAAGACTAGGTGTGGCGGACCCGAGAATGATTGGTATATTAAGGATGTGTGCATACATAATAGCAGCATCTCGAGCATGATAACGGGGAGCTTGATCATCTTGTTTGTATGAAGCTTCTTGTTCTTCGTCGACGACAATAAGACCAATATTGTTCATGGGTGCAAAAAGAGAAGATCGTGCTCCCACAACAACACGGATTGCCCCTTTTTGTATTTGTGTCCACGTCCACAGGCGTTCCGAATCAGACATCTGACTATGCCAAATAGCAACTTTCTTTCCAAAAGTTGAACGAAAACGCGCAGCTATTTGTGGAGTAATTGCGATCTCTGGAACCAATATCATAACTTGTTTACCGGCTGCCAGCTGTTTTTTAGCCAACTCAATATATACTTCTGTTTTACCGCTTCCGGTTATTCCGTGGAGCAAAACGGGATAGAATGTTTCAAAATGTTTTTCAATATTATCAATAACATCAGATTGTTCAGAGGATAATCTTACATCACGTTTGCGTTCTGCCACAAGATGATCAAAAGGATCGGAAGGCACTTCCATTTCAATTTTTAATAAAACACCGTTTCTTATTAGTTTTGTAATAACAGATAATGAGCATTGAAGCTTCTTTTGCAACACTCGGATCTCTTCTTGAGGTTTGTCTAAAGATGATAGCAGATCAACAACATCTTGTTGGCGTGGTGTAATAGGAAGTTCGGTATTAAGAATTTTAACGGCAGCAACCCGGCGAGCCTCTTTGACCTTGGGAAAAATATTATCGACAAATAATTTCCCGGAAGAAAGACCTTCTTTGATCTTTTTTTGAAGTGCATCAGGAAGGGTAACAAAATCCATCATAGATAGACCGCCCATTGGAACATCAGGCCAATTCTTATGATCTTCACCTTCGCGAACGAAACAAAATTCTTGTCGTTTAAATCCGGTTTCAGAAGGGTGAGCGGCTCGGAAACAGATGCCGATAGGAGCAAGATAATAATCCGAAATCCATTTGATCAACTTAATCAGATCTTCGGAAAAGATCGGAGCGCTATCAACAACGTCTGATATTAATTTAAGTTTGTAAGTAGGCTTTGTTGGCAGTACCAACATTGTTTCGAGACAATATCCGATCTGTGCCCGCGAACCAAACGAGGCTTTAACGCGCATACCGGCTTTAAGTTTGTCGCTTAAAGAATCCGGTACCGAGTAAGTATATGTCTGATAAACTTCCTGTGGGAAGGCAATGGAACAATACATCTTT
>CAYTLV010000074.1:0-8055 GCA_964438445.1 uncultured bacterium
TCCTTCGGATATGTTCATCATGGCAAATAAAAGGGATTTTTGTGTCCAGAATGCTGCTTGGAGTTTATGTGAACACATTTTTCGCATCAGCATGGATATTGAAACCATAAGCTTATTTCCGGTTTCCAAACCAAAATCGCGAATCACAAAATCAATACCGGCCGGAGCAATTAGGCCAATAATACCTTTATCGCCATTATCACGTACTTTGATCTGATCATTCATATAATCTTTTTCAAATTCGAAACGAGGGGAAAATTCGACTTTTTTGTCACTTCCGTTATTTGAAAGCATCTGGAAATGCTGTGACAATTCTTCGCGTATCGTATTTTGGAACCACTTTTTATCATACGGCATTTCAATATAAGCATCGGCACCATAAGAATAAAAATCGAGTTTCGCATGACTTGCAGGAAGATCACTTACCACAATGATCAACGTATTGCTTAATTTTTCATTTTTTTTAAGGTCACTGATAAAACTTCGACCATTACCATCAACAAAAAATGGATTTACGATCACCATATCAAAGAGATGTTCTTTAATTAAAATATCCGCTTCGCTAACCGTAGTTGCAATATGATAATGTTCAAAAAGTCCGTGGACATCCTGGTATATCTCTTCCGCATGATGGCGATGTTGCTCAACGATCAGTAATTTTGCTTTCATGGCTTCTCAGATTAATAGTAAGTGTTTTTAGCTTTACAATAATGTTTAACATAATATACAAAAGCTATATTTGAAAATAACACTCAATTCTTAATTTTTACAAACAATAATTCAATAAATAATTTCTTTATTTCATCTCTGTTTTTAAATGATTTTTACGTTTTTTTTCACTACATTTTTTATGATTTTAAGGAGATACTCAGTGAGGGAAATAAAGCAGCATCCGGTTTTAACTGTTAAAGAAAAAAAACACGTAATTTTTACTTTTAATGGACAAGATTATTATGGTGTAAAAGGTGAGCCTGTTTCGTCGGCACTAATAGCAAACGGTATACAGATTTTTTCATTACATCACAAAAATAATGCCGCTCAGGGTATTTTCTGTGCTAATGGGCAATGCTCTCACTGTACAGTCCTGATCAATGGCTTTCCTGTGAAATCTTGCATTACTCCTCTTGAAGAAAACATGGATATCCGTAGGCTTGAAGGTCTCCCAGAACTCCCTAAAGCCGATGATGCTCCGGGAGAAAGCTTTGACATTCAGCACCAATGTGATGTATTGGTCATAGGTGGCGGTCCATCTGGCTTAACTGCGGCACTTGAGCTTGCCGATGCCGGTTTTACGGTTATCATTGCTGATGATAAAGCCCATCTCGGTGGCAAACTCCTTTTACAAACTCATAAATTCTTCGGATCTAAAGCCGATTGTTATGCTGGAACCCGCGGACATGAAATCGCAATTATACTGGAAAAACAAGTTAGAGCTCATGAAAATATCACCGTAAAAACCGATACCATGGTAGCCGGCATTTATAAGGACAGCAAAGCCGGATTATTCATCAATAACAAAAATTACGAGATCGTATCTTTTAAAGGACTCATCATATCGGCCGGCGCACGTGAACGCTCACTGGTCTTTCCCGGCAACCATTTACCGGGTGTCTACGGGGCAGGAGCTTTTCAAACTTTAATTAACCGGGATATGATCCGTTCTTCCGATGAAATATTTATTGTGGGAAGCGGCAATGTCGGTTTGATCGCCGCTTATCACGCACTTCAGGCTGGGATAGCGGTCAAAGGCATCTGCGATATCTTACCCGAACCCGGTGGTTACAAAGTCCATGCCGATAAAATAAAACGTATGGGTGTTCCGCTTTATATGAATCATACTATTTTGCATGCAGAGGGCGATGATAAGGTTGAAAAAGTCACTATAGCTGAAGTCGACAAGGAATGGCACCCCCTTCTCAGCACCGCAAAAACCTTTGAAGTAGATACTTTACTGGTCGCTGTCGGATTGGCATCCATTGATGCTTTCTATGATATGGCAAAGTCCTTTGGTTTTCCCGTTGTAAAAGCCGGAGATGCCGATGAGATCGCGGAAGCCTCTTCTGCCATGTTCGGCGGCCGTATTGCCGGACTGACCCTGGCAAAGAAACTGGGGAAAGACATAGAAGTTGATGAGAGATTTTATGAAAAAGCAGAGATATTAAAAAGTCACCCGGGTAAAATTTACCCCAAAAAGATGATCAAATTAACAGAACGCTTTCAACCTGTTATTCACTGTCTACAAGAAATCCCCTGTAATCCCTGTGAAACCATTTGTCCCGTTCACGCCATTTCCCTGCACCCACGTAAGGATAATATCATGGATATCCCGGAATATACCGGAGGCTGTACCGGCTGTATGAAATGCGTAGCTATTTGCCCCGGATTGGCTATTTCACTGGCACGAAAGATCGATGAAAATCATGCCGAGATCGTTCTTCCCTATGAATTCATTGTCGATTTCAAGATCGGTGATAATTTACCACTAATGGATATTGATGGGAATTATTTAGAAAATGGCGAAGTCAAAAAGATCCGTTTTGATAAAATAACACTGACAACCCTTCTTACCTTGCAAGTCAGTCTTAAATATGCTCAGGATATTGCTGGTATTCGAGTTCAGGAAAGATCTGTTGTTTCTTCACTTCCAGAAGCATCCTTTTCCTATTTGCCCGATGATGCTATTGTTTGCAGTTGTGAAATGGTCAATATCAAAGAAGTTAAAGACTATATTATTGAACATGATGTCCGTGATATTAATCAATTAAAAAACATCCGCGTTGGCATGGGTTCATGCGGTGGTAAAAATTGTTCTTTGCTTCTGCCAAGGATCTTTAAAGAATTGAACATTCCTTTCGAGGAAGTGACTCCTTCTACTTCGAGACCCCTGTCGGTTGAAATACCATTGCACAGTCTGATCAATGAAAGCAAGGGAAATAAGAAATGAAAACCTATGATATTTTGATCATCGGTGCCGGCTCGGTCGGACTCCCCAGCGCATATTATTTTGCAAGCAAAGGTGTTTCCGTTGCTGTACTTGAAAAAGAAGCTTCCGTGGGTCGTGGACAAAACAAAGCCGCTATCGGAGGCATTCGTGCAACGCATTCCGATCCCGCAAAGATCGCGATCTGTCAAGAAAGCATTCGTCAGGTCTCAAACATGGAAAGTGACCGTGGCTACGACGTAAATTGGAAACAAGGTGGCTATCTCTATCCTGTTTACCTGGAAAAAGATGAAAAAGTTTTGAAATCACTTCTGGAAGTTCAAAAGCGGTTTAAGTTGAATATTGATTGGCTAAATCCTCAGGATATTTCAACTTTAGTACCCGGTATAAATATGCATGATCTTCGAGGTGGGACCTTTTCACCCGAGGATGGATCTGCATCTCCTATGATGCTAGCCGATACTTATTATCAATTGGCAAAAAAAGCCGGAGCTAATTTCTTTTTTAATGAAAAAGTCACCTCAATAAAAACTAAAAACGGACGAATTACGGAAGTCCACACTTCTGACGAATGTTATTCTGCCGGCCTAGTCATTAATTGTGCAGGTGCCTATGCTAGAGATATTGGTTTATTGACAGGTCAGGATTTTCCGGTCTATCCGGATTCTCACGAAGCGGGAATCACTCAACCGGTGAAACATCTTTTCGATCCCATGATCGTGGATATTCGTCCGGCAGACAATTCACAGAACTATTATTTCTATCAGAATATTGAAGGACAGGTTGTCTTTTGTATTACACCCTTACCTATTAAATTCGGTCTGGATTGCGATAATACATCTGAATTCCTACCGCAGGTTGTTAAACGCATGATCGATATTTATCCACGTTTGCGAAATCTTCGTGTGCGCCGAACTTGGCGAGGACTTTATCCCATGACTCCGGATGGTTTCCCGATTGTTGGGATCAATCGAGACATTGAAAACAACCTACTTGCCATTGGCATGTGCGGACAAGGTTTCATGCTGGGACCGGGCTTAGGCAAGATCCTTGCCGAAACTTTTGTGGACGGAAATAAAGAACATGATTTTATCTTTGATCTGTTAACTCCCTATCGGAGTTTTGACGAGGAAGAGGCGTTAAAATAATTGACAATTGATCCACCTGCGCCAAGGCTTCGGTGGACAGGCAAAGGACAATTGACAATTAGAAGAATCAAGTATTTCAATTTAATATCAATTATCATAATGCTTTACCCCGTGCTTTAGCGTGGGGGCAACGACAAATAAAAAATGGGGTTTAAACCCCATTTTTTATTATGATTCATTATCCACGGCTTAAAAGCCGTGGTGAGGCATCCAACGATTATTGAACTAAGAAGTAGATATTCACTTTAAAAATCGCATATCGTTAATCCTTGTTCATTATTTAAACTAAAAGCAGTAGGCAGTAAGCAGTTCGGAAAGTATATACTATCTTACGACTCACGCCTGCCCTGCGTAGGCCTCCTACGCCGAAGTAGCTCGGCTACGAAGGCTGTACCTTGGCGAAGCAGGGTCTTACGCCATTATCACATACTTCATAATTGCCCACCAGTGCACGGCGGATCCTGCTATAACCATCAGATGCCAAATCAAGTGGCTTTGTTTGATGTTCTTCGCTTTAAAGAAAATGATCCCGATGGTGTAAAAAGCACCACCGAGAAAAATCAGATTAACACCAATCGGATCAATATTCCTGTACAAGGGCGCCAGAAAAAAGATCAGCAGCCAACCCATGATCACATAGGATGCAATAATGATAATATTCACTCCTCTTTCAAAGACGCCCGGCATAAGCAATTTCATTATGATACCACTTATGGCAAGCGTCCATTCAATTCCCAATATTAGTAATCCCCAATCACCTTTCAACATGAGAGCAAAGGGAGTATAAGTCCCCGCGATCAAAAAATAGATCGCGATCTGATCAATATTATGAAAGACATTTTTGGCTCTGCCCGTTGGAAGAACATGGTTTAAAGTAGAGGATGTGTAGAGAGCTACCAATGATACTCCAAAGATAGAAGCACCAATAATGGATAAGGCATCTCCTTGTCGGATGGAATAGAACAATAACAAGACAAGACCAAAGATTGACATGAGACTCCCAAATAAATGAGAAAGAGCATTAGCCCTTTCCTCTTGGGGTGTAAATCGTGATGTCCGTTCGATGGTGAATGAGGGTGCCGGTGAATTGATCGCCGGATTTGCATTTTTCATGGTTTTTCCTTTCAGTTTCAGTTAGGATAATTGTAACCGATACTGAGTCCCGCTATGCGACATAAAAAATGCGTAATCAAAAATTATCTCCCCAAAGCAAAGCCATGAGACAGAAAATATGGTTTGGGCATAATCTTTGATAGATACTATAAGAAATGATTATATGTTATCTCGACTAAGATTCCAATCCGACAAGTCGGTTTGGAACGCATGAAGAGATCTCAAATTACTCATAATATTTCCTGAGTTTGAGATTTCTCCGCTTCACTCAGATATACATCTGAGTTCCGGTCGAAATGACAGAAAAATATAAATGAATAAAATTCAATTTCAAATAGTACCAAAGACAATGCTACGTTACATACGTATTCACATGTCACATGTACGGGGATCTGGGCTAATTATTTAGCTAAAAATTGGTTGACGTTCGATCACATGGTCACGGTCTGGTCCCGTTGACACTATTCCGATAGGTACGCCCAAGAAGTCTTCTACGAACTCAATATACTTCCGGCAATTTTCCGGGAGTTTGTCGTATTCGGTATAGCCAAGGACATCTTCTTCCCAACCGGGAAATTCCTTGTACACCGGGCTTCCATCAGAATTATAATCGATCGCAACTTGCAGGGTTTCGAAGCCGGACAAACAGCTTATCTTCGAAAAAACAATGTAGTTGAATCCGTTGATCATGCATGATTCTTTTAGTAGGGCAAGGTCAAGCCAGCCACAACGTCTAGGACGTCCGGTCGTAGCTCCGTATTCATTTCCGTGATCTCTCAGGGCTTTGCCTGTTTCATCAAATAATTCGGTCGGAAATGGACCTTCACCCACGCGGGTCGTATACGATTTTACTATCGCGATCCGCTTGTCAAAATCGAGGAATATACCGCTTCCGGTATAAGCACCCCCAATGCTGGTGTTGGAAGAAGTGACAAATGGATAAGTCCCATGATCGATGTCTAGAAACGTCCCTTGTGCTCCCTCGTATAAAATCTTGCTGCCATTTTTTGCAGCTTCTGCGAGGAGTGGGCGTGCATCCCGGACATAGGGTCTCAAGCGTTCCACCGCTTTAACCAGTTCGGGTATGCCATCTCTCAGGGCTTGGATTTCTTCTTTCTCAACAATTGCATAGACCTTCTCAACGAAGCTCAGGTGCTCACGGTAGGTTTCCTCAAAACTACCGTCGCATGCACTTTCCCAACGAATACCGGTCCTTCGAACCTTGTCTGTATATGCCGGTCCTATACCCCGATTAGTGGTCCCTATTTTTTCATTAAGGGCTCTATCCAGGTATTCATGGATGGGTAATACCATATGAGCAGACGGTGACACGATGAACTTATCGGGAGAAATACGTATGCCCTGATTTCGCAGGGTTTCCATCTCTTCGTGCAATGTCGTAGGATTTACGACACAGCCGTTTCCGATAATATTGATCGAGTTACCTGAAATAACACCAGAAGGGATGAGATGGGTAATGTACTTGGTATCCCCATGGATCACGGTATGACCCGCGTTCGCTCCACCTTGGAACCGTACAACAAAATCCATCTTTTCGGCAAGAACATCTACGATCTTCCCTTTTCCTTCATCGCCCCACTGGGCGCCCATTACGATATAAGCCGGCATTGATCAGTATCCTCCAGTTACAATTTCACGTCTGGAATTTACATAAATGTTTTTTGCTTTGAAAGTAATATTGTAGTGAAATACATGACATCGACAGGAGCGTGAAATGTCGCCATTATTATTCCTGAGATGTAGGGGCGACTCTGGAGTCGCCCAATAACAAATAGGGAGGCTCAAGAGCCTCCCGTACATCAAAATAATATTGATGATGAATTATGAGTGATGAGTGCCCAAGAATAATGAACTATAAACTATGGATGATGGGTGATGGATCTCCAACTCGTCATCCCGTCCGTCAGCTGACGGATCGGGATCTCTGTGAGAATGCAATTCTCAAAACCTTGAACGATGGACGATAATTAAAACACCCAAAATGAAAGCCTCTTGCAAATGTCCAAACCGCTAAATCAAGACGCTTTTCTATGATTTATTTACTATTATAATTTTGACAATTAGCTATCAATCATTAAACCTTAGCAAGGAGTTCTTAATGGCTTATCGACCTGAAATATTAGCATATCTTTCAACACCGGGCTCTTGGGCAATTGCAGAATTTTTTGCTATTGCTCTTTTCCTTTATTGTCTGGCGGATATTATTAGAAATAGCGACGATAAGGTAAAGGTATTTCGTGCCTTAGAATTGCTCGGCTTTATTATATATGCCGGAATATTTGAAAATATTGGGGTATTGGGTAATACTTATAACTATTCTCTAGATCGATTGATCATGGTTGGAACTGTACCTTTGTCAATTTTAATGTTCGAAGCAGTAATCTTTTATGCCGCACTTCGATTTGCTGAAGCCATGAAATTCCCCAAATGGACCATTCCCTTTATTGTTGGTTTATTAGCTGTATTGCAAGACATGACAATTGATCCGGTCGCCGTATTCGATACACATTTGGTAGCCGGCGTTATGGAAGGACGGTGGAACTGGATAACAAATTATAAAGGTCTATTATTTGGAATACCGTTTTTTAATTACACGGGATGGTTCTTTTTAATGTTCTATTATACTGCCTTAATTAAATTAGGAAGAAATTTCCATAAAAAGAAAAACTATAAAACAGGCCCAGGAATAGCTTATCTAATTTTATCGCCTATTCTAGGTGTACTTCTGATAGTCTCACCCATTACCAGGTTCTTTTTATTCCTTGAACCATTTTTCACCAAATTCATTCACCGACCCGTTGAGATATCCATGCTAGTATTTTTTATGATCAT
>CAYTLV010000075.1:0-8019 GCA_964438445.1 uncultured bacterium
GCATGAATTACAGCGCAATAACCTGCCATTTCATTATTCTTATAAAAAGTATGTCTACCTTTTTGACCATTTGAAGACCAGACAAACATATCCTCAAAAGCAATGAGTGTTAATTTTCGATCGATAGCAATTTGTGTAATATCACCTTGCTGCGCGCAATGCGGATAACCCCAAATGAAGCCACCTTCACGTATTTCCTGTAAATCAGCCAATACCGGTTTCGGAATAATTACCGAAGCAATTTCAGTCAATAATTCATGACGAGAAGCAACGCCTCCCGCTTGAGAAACAAAAAAATCATCATCCAAACCAAAAGGCGCACCGTAGCCCTTTTCAAAAATTAATTTTTTTCTAATATCCTCCGGTAAACGCGATAGATGATCCGGATGAATGGGCACTCGTTTTTCATCTTTTTTTCTTGAAGTTCCAATAACCCCTAAGCGTTGTATTTTCATGAGTTTTCCTTTGATATTTTTTGTTATAAAACAAATTCCTGTCGGCTCAACGATCCGTAGTTCAATGAGAAATCATTTGTTGGAGTGAAGATTATATTATTTGAGTAGCAAAATAAAATAATGACTGATTGAAATCATAAATGGCTTAAACCTGTTATTTATATACGCTATTTTTCCAAGAAATGCATGTTTTAAATAATTAATATTTAAATAGTTAACAATAATTTCACCTATAACATAGGCTTATAGATTATGCGAATTTTCGTCGTTTTACGTAAGTCCTCAATAAATATTGAATTAATTCAATCAAGAATAAATCACCTTAAAATTAATCATACCGAGACTAAAATGCAGATTGATAGAATTTTGGATGCAATAAATAAAAAAAATACATGCCATCCCGAACATGTTCCGGGATGACTGCATTGGTTTGTACTCGTTTAATAATCCATCTTACTATATCGACTTTTCAACCTTCAACCATCAACCCTCAACAGGGTCTCCGACCCTACTCCATTCATCCAATCCACCACATCCATTTTCCGTCGACCGGGAGACTGCAATTCCTTCGGGAGGAAATAACCGTCTTTGCAATGGATCGCGAATTGTTTTTTTGAGAGGATTTCGATTGTGCCGGGATGTGTGTCGGGGTGCAATTCGAATGAGGCTTTGCTCACCTTGATGCGTTGTCCATCCAAATGAAAAAATGCACCCGGCCAAGGATTAAAAGCACGAACGGCGCGACAAAGCGCTTCACCTGTTTTATTAAAATCAAGCTTACCCGTATCGGGATGGACTTTGGGAGCCGGTGTGGCAACCGCATCATCCTGGGGAATATAGTCTGCTTTATCATTTTCCAGCATATCCAGGGCCTTGATCAGAGCATCGGCTGATAGCTGTTGTAAAATAGTGTATAAATTGCCTGTCGTATCGTCTTCAAGAATTGGAATGTGTTCCTGAAGGATGATCCGTCCTGTATCGATCTTTTTATCGATCTGAAAAACCGTGACACCGGTCTCTTTTTCACCGTGATATACCGCCCAGTGAATCGGCGCAGCACCGCGATACTTGGGTAAAAGCGATGCATGAGCATTAATGGCGCCGTATTTTGGCAGACTATATACTTCGGAAGGTAAAATACGGAAAGCAACAACGACAAGAATATCGGGATTAAATGCCTGTAATGTTTTTAAAAATAAGGGATCTTTTAACTTCTCGGGTTGATAAACGGGGAGATCCAATTCCAATGCCCGTTTTTTTACATCCGACATTGCCATGGTTTGTCCACGTCCCTTGGGTTTATCGGGAGCAGTAACAACGGCAAGAACATCGTGATGTGAGCCCACCAATGTATCGAGTGCCGGAACGGCGAATTCGGGGGTACCCATGAAAATTATTTTCATTTTCGATCCTTATTTTCCGTACAAAGATAATTATTTATTAACAATACACAAAGGACTAATAAAGTATCTGTAGAGACGCAAGATTTTGCGTCTTTACATGATTAAAAATATTTTGGTATAACCTGTTCAACCACGCTGTGGTTGTGGTGTGTTTGCGACCTTTACCCACGACTTCGTCATGGGTTATTACTATCCGACCCCGCTGGGGTCGATCTATGACAGTCAGGAAATCAATTTTAATATTAACCCCGAGCCTGTTGAGGGGTTGACCCTTCAATAACCCGGGATGAAATCCCGGGGATAGGATCCATTTTACATCACAACCCTGACGAACTTGTCGGGCGAAGCTCAAAGAGCGAAGTCTGATGGAAGGGTTAAACAAAGATAATTGAAAAATCATATAATTCTTGTTCAACCCCTCCAGTCTTCGCCAAGGCTACGGCCGGCAGGCGACTAGCTCGGGGTTGCTGTTACATCCAATTAACTAAATATTTTATTTGAAATGATAAGAATTAACGAGGCCTTTATCTGTCATCTCGACCCCCGATTGTTCGGAGCCAATTGACGGATGAAGCGGCCTGCCCGCCGAAGCTTGTTGAGCGAAGGCTGGGAGAGATCCCAAACTCCTCAGTATATGTCAAGCTTTTGAGATTTCTCCACTTCGTCTTTAATAATCGGGACTTCGGTCGAAATGACAATATAATTTTATTGTGGTGAAATTGTATTCCATAAAAAAACAACCACAGAGTGGTTGAATAAATTAGGATGTTTAATATTGTATCTCTATATCATTAAAGTATTATTTCTTGGTGTATTTCTCCGCCAACACTCTGAGTTTTTTCTTATTAAGCGTGCGTTTAAGGGGAGAAATGCGTTCGACAAAAAAGATGCCGTTCAAATGATCAATTTCATGTTGAAAAACTCGGGCGGCCAAATCGGTCAGCGTTTCTTCGTGCACTTCCCCGCGATCGTTAAGGTACTTAACTTTGATCGTTAGCGGACGCGTAACATATTCCCTAATGCCGGGAACGGAAAGGCAACCTTCCTCATAATTCCACAGTTCTTCCGAAAATTCAAAAATCTCAGGGTTGATGAATACCGAATCACCGCGACCATCTTCAAAGGCATTCATCCCAATAGTGAAAAAACGCATTTTCAATCCCACCTGATTGGCGGAAAGTCCGATGCCGTCATCATCGTACATAGTCTCTATCATATCAACCACATAAGGTAAAGCTTCTTTATATGAATTTAATTCAGGAACTTTTTCTCTTAAAATAGGATCACCGTATATACGAATTGGAAATATCATTTCATTACCTATAAAAGAAGCCCGTTCATAAAGAACGGGCTTGAATTTGTCTTATTTCTTTACTTCTTCTTTTGTCTCGGCTTCTTTAGTTACCTTGGAAGCAATGGCGTTCTTACGAACTTCCATTTCAGTTTCTTTTCCAAGTTTCAAGACAATGGAATCAGCTTTTACTTTGACGATTGTACCGATAACTCCACCAATAGTAACAACTTTGTCTTTCGGTGACAAGTCTTCGAGCATTTTTTTGGTTTCTTTTTGACGTTTGCGCTGAGGCATGATCATCAGGAACCAAAGAACGACGATGATAAGAATAAAAGGCAGGAAGCTCATGATTCCACGGCCGCCGCCAGTTGCACCTTCAGCAGCTCCGTTAGCTACTTGTAACATGATTGATAACATAATTTCTCCTAGATTTTGAAATAACGTCGTAGATTAAATAAATATAAGGGGAATATCAAGCGAAATAGGAAATCTTCGTAGTCTAATTATTGCACAGAAGCAATGGCGTGTCATTACAAAAATACCCCGACGAATGGAGGGGTATCCCAATAAATAGCCCGGCATGAAATGCCGGGTATAAAAATTCCAAAACACAATCAACCTTGAGCGGAGTCGAAAGGTTGACCAGAACAACATTCGAATATTCGCAATTCGATGAGGTCAACCCTTCCATGAAATCAGGGTTGGAATATAATTAGAAACAAATAACCCGGCATTTCATGCCGGGCTATTCTTGATTTCACCCCTCGATAAACTCGGGGTTATACAATATAATTCATCATGAAATATTTAATGTGAAAAAAAGTATATTTTTTTCAATATTTCTTGTATTATGGATGTATATTAATTATAATCCCCTGAATAATGGGGATCAGTTCCATGAAAAAGGGAGTAAAATGAAGTCAGAAGAGATTTACAAAAAGTACCCGAAAAATGAAGCACCAAATATGATTCCAATGCTTCAGGATATTCAGGGTATTCTCGGTTATTTGCCGGAAGATGACATTATCCGGGTCGCTCAACATTTAGGTGTTCCCACAAGTCGGGTGTATGGTGTAGCAACTTTCTACAACCAGTTCCGTCTCACACCCCTCGGCAAGCATGTTATTCGTGTATGTCGCGGAACCGCTTGCCACGTTAAAGGTTCATTGGACATTCTCCAAATTCTTGAAACCGAACTCGGCATCTCAGCAGGCGAAACAACAAAAGATATGCAATTTACTATTGAAACAGTCGCTTGTATCGGCGCTTGCTCTATTGCCCCGGTTATCGTAATCGATGGCAAATATTACGGCGGACTGACCAGCAAGTCGGTTCACAAACTGATCAAAGAATACACAAAGAAAGACTAGGCAGATGAATACATTTAAAGAAATTTTATCCAAAAAAGTCCCTGCCGAAAAATTCATTGAAGTTATCGGCGGCACATATGACGCAAGTAAAGCCGGAATTACTCCCGAAAACATCCTTAAAATGAAATCTGTCATTTCTATGGAAAAAGCAGAAAAGCCCGTCATACTTGTTGGCATGGGCACCTGCGGACTTGCGAACGGCGCGCAGGATGTTTATGACATGTTCGAACAGGAATTAAAAAAATACGAAATTGATGCAGTTTTATCAAAAGTTGGATGCGTTGGTTATTGTGCTGAAGAAGTCATTGTCGACGTTAAAGTTCCGGGGTTCCCCCGCATCTCATATAAACGCGTCACTCCTCAAAATGTAGATACAATTATTGAACGTACGATTGTTAATAAAGAACCGGTCATTCAGAAAGCACTCGGAAAATACACCGACGCGGATGCCTCGATCTGGCCGGAAATTCCCTTATTGAAAGATATCCCTTTCTTCAAGTTACAGAAAAAAGTTGTTCTTGAAAATTGCGGTGTTATCGATCCTGAAAATATAGATCAGTATTTGGCACGAGGTGGATATCAGGCACTATCATCAGTCCTGAGCGATAAATCTCCCCTAGATGTGATCGAAGATACAAAAAAAGCCGGTCTACGCGGTCGAGGGGGCGGCGGATTTCTGTCCGGTAAAAAATGGGAATTTGCATATAATGTTGAAAGCGACCAAAAATACCTTATTTGTAATGCCGACGAAGGCGATCCCGGTGCATTTATGGACCGAGCCGTTCTAGAAGGCGATCCTCACCGCGTCATTGAAGGTATGGCCATTGCAGCTTATGCCATCGGCGCAAGCAAAGGTTATGTTTATTGTCGTGCAGAATATCCGTTGGCGATATTACGTCTTGAAAAAACTATTGCCGATGCGATGGAATATGGTCTGCTGGGCGAAAACATTCTTAACAGCGGTTTTACATTTGAGCTGAAGATCAAAAAGGGTGCAGGTGCATTTGTCTGCGGTGAAGAAACAGCTCTTATCAATAGTATTGAAGGCCGTCGTGGTACACCAAGACCTCGTCCTCCTTTTCCTGCTATTTCCGGACTCTTTGGTAAGCCCACAATCATTAATAATGTCGAAACTCTAGCCAATGTCCCGGTTATCTTTAGCAAAGGTGTTGATTGGTACTCTTCTATTGGAACCGATGCCTCAAAAGGTACCAAGATATTTGCACTTTCCGGAAAAGTTGTGAACACCGGTTTAGTTGAAGTTCCCATGGGAACGACCATTCGCCAAGTGATCTTTGGCTGTGGTGGCGGTGTTGCTGATGGCAAAAATTTTAAAGCGGTTCAGATCGGCGGCCCTTCGGGCGGTGCCTTACCTGAACAGTTCCTTGATACAGAGATCGATTACGAGAATCTTAAAAAGGTTGGAGCCATGATGGGTTCCGGTGGTCTCGTAGTGATGGATGAATCAACCTGTATGGTTGATCTTGCAAAATACTTCATGCAATTTATTACATCCGAATCTTGTGGAAAATGTATCCCTTGCCGTGAAGGTACAAAACGACTTCTTGAGATCCTTGAAAGGATCACAAAAAGCTACCGCGAAGAAGAAACCGAGATTGACTCGCTCATGCGCTTTCAAGGTATGCTCTACCTGGAACGTTTGGCAAACGTGATCAAAGATACTTCTTTGTGTGGTTTGGGACAAACGGCTGCAAATCCCGTCATCAGTACGTTACGTTACTTCCGCGATGAATATGAAGCTCATCTTTATGACCGAACATGTCCTTCTAAGGCTTGTCGTCAGATGTTGACTTACACTGTAGATAAAGATAAGTGTATCGGTTGTACGCTATGTGCCACTCGCTGTCCCGTTAACGCGATCAGCGGTGAACGCAGAGGAGTCCATTTCATTGATCAAGATGCCTGTACACATTGCGGTCAATGCGAGTTAAACTGTCGTTTTGACGCAATCATAGCGGAATAAGAAAGCAAAGAGGATAACATGAATATAAAAATTAATAATAACGCATATTGGGCAAACTCAGGCGAAACCATTCTTCAGGTAGCGCAACGTGAAGGTATTAAGATCCCAACCTTATGCTATATGGAGGGTCTCTCCCCTACCGGTGCTTGCCGTATTTGTGTGGTAGAGTTAAGCAACGGACAATTAGTTCCGTCCTGTGCTTATCCGGTGACTGAAGGAATGGACGTCCAGACCAACTCAAAGAAAGTTCGACGCTCCCGTAAATCAATTATCGAATTACTGATCGCCAACCATCCCCAAGATTGTTTGGTCTGTGTCCGTAACGGACAATGTGATCTTCAAGACCTCGCTGCCGAATACGGAGTACGTTCTTACCGCTATGTCGGTGAAAAAAGAAGTGGAAAACTTGATCTTGCAAGTCCGGCCATTGAACGCGATCCCGAAAAATGTATTTTATGCGGACGTTGTGTTCGCATGTGCCACGAAATTCAAAATGTCGGAGCTATCGATTTCGTCGATCGTGGTTTTTATTCAAACGTCGCCCCAGCAATGAATCGCTCATTAAATACAACTGCATGTGTTTATTGCGGACAGTGTATTACGGTCTGCCCGGTTGGCGCGCTTCGTGAAAAATCTTATTTAAAACAAGCTTGGGAAGCAATCAATGATCCTGATGTACATGTCATAGCCCAGGTTGCTCCGGCAGTTCGCGTAGCGATCGGTGAAGAATTCGGCATGGCTCCGGGCACCATCTCAACCGGCAAGATACCTGCTGCTTTACGCCGCATTGGAGTTGATGAAATTTTCGACACCAACTTTGCAGCCGATCTGACTATTATGGAAGAAGCCAACGAACTGATCGATCGTATAAAAAATGGCGGCAAACTTCCGATGTTTACTTCTTGTTCTCCGGGCTGGGTTAAATACGTTGAACATTTCTATCCTGAACTTTTTGATAATATATCAACCTGTAAATCACCTCAAGGCATGCAGGGCGCAATGATCAAATCCTATTATGCACAGAAAAGAGGAATTGACCCCGCTAAGATCTTTGTTCTTTCTATTATGCCTTGTACTGCCAAGAAATTTGAAGCCGCACGACCCGAACTTTCAGTTACACACACGGCTCCGGATGTTGACGTGGTTATTTCCACCCGCGAGTTCGCACGTATGATGCGTCTTGCAGGTATTGATTTTACACGCATGCCGGATGAAGACTTTGATGATCCCTTGGGTGAAGCTACCGGTGCCGGCGCTCTTTTTGGTGCATCCGGTGGTGTAATGGAAGCAGCGTTGCGTACAGCACACTTTATGATCACAGGCAAAGATATGGATCGTATTGACTTCACATCCATTCGTGGACTTGAAGGCGTTAAAGAATCCAGTATCAAAATCGGTAATGCAACTTTAAAAATCGCTGCGGTCAGCGGCTTGCACAATATAGATAAATTCCTCGAAGATGTTAAGAATGGCAAATCTGAATTTCACTTTATTGAGGTCATGGCCTGTCCCG
>CAYTLV010000076.1:0-4268 GCA_964438445.1 uncultured bacterium
CATTTAAAAACTCCAAAAAAAAATAATTTCATGTTAAAAACCAATTTTTCTCTTGTAAAGTTTATTTACATTTAAAGGATTATTTACATCAACAATTTTTCCCCATTTTTTCTTAGCTTCTAATCCTTAAACAAGAATCAGTTCAGTTGATATGAAAAATATCAAGAATAAACATAAAAACTGTTTGAGTTCCACAACCAATAAGGAATGAAAGACCTATTTTTTCCACTTTTGAAGAACTGTTTCCTAAGCGGTTAATGATTGAGTATCCCAGTAAATAAATTGATAAAATTCCGAGAATTATCATTTTTCCACTCCAGGAAGTTTAATGGGTAATACGTTATACTTAGATTTTTGTGGAACGAAGTATGTCAAATTATCATAGCCCCAACCATTAACGATCATAACATGAGTTATCAAACTTGCTAATGTCGTATCGCTTTCGAAAGTATTTTGATCAATTACAATTCTGGGATATAAAAAATAAGTGTTCCAGCATTTATTTTTTGCTCCCCAAGAACCCTTTTTATTAAAGTTTTTCTTTGTAAATTCACTATAGGGGGGCATTAATATAACAGCGTTTTTAGGGGTATTGATTTTTACATAATTTATGTACCTATAATCAAACCCCAGTTTTGCTTCATACTTCTTATTAATAGGCAATTTAGGGTATTTTATTATGGTTTTTACGTTCGAACGTGCCAGAGAATCATATACCCATTTATATGAGGGTTGTAATTTGTATGCTGTAAAAATAAGAAGAAATATTATTAATGTTACAACTAGATTATTTAAACATGGAGCCTTTTGAGGTATAATTTCCTCTTTAGATTTTATTTTATGTTTCTTTTTTCCCATAAACCACAATCGTTATTAAAATTATTAATTTAATATACAATTACAGAAGTTTATTTCCAAGATGTAGATATGTACTTAATGCATTTTTTAGTAATATTTGTTAGTGGAGATTTACCATGATTATGAGATGAAATATGTTTTTATTGAAAATTCATGATAATTTTAGATCTTAAAATATTATATTATATAGAAAATTTGCAGAAATTTAGTCATGATGTAAGTTAAAGTTTGTATAAAAAAGGCGTAAAAATTTATTAGATTAAAATATCATAGATGTAATTTTATAAAAATAAGTAGTAAAAATGAAGAAGGAAATTAAAATAATAATAAATAGGACAATCTATTTTATTTCAAAATTGCCCCTAGTAGGAAAAATATTTGATAGAAATATTATTTTGTATGCATTTATTGGTGTAACTGGCGTTACAATTGATTTTTTAATATTTACCGCTCTTGTAAAAGTGGTTGGTTTATATTATGTAATATCTAATGTCATTAGTGTTTCATTTGGATTGGTGAATAATTTTATTTTAAACCGAAGATACAATTTTAAAGTTTATAATAAACCCCTACAAAGATTTTTATCATTTTATTTTATCGGTTTTATTGGTATAGGGATAAGTACATTATTGATACATGTATTCACCGAAATACTTGTGATACCAATTTTGATATCTAAAATAATATCTGTTATCATTGTAGTGCTACTGCAATATATTTCAAATAAATTTATCACTTTCAGATAATTAATACTTCGTCAAAATAAGTAACAAAAATAAAAAACCGCCCCGAAAATCGGAGCGGCTAATATGTAGATGTCAGTCAAATCTTATCTTTTGACTTTCTTCTTTACAACAGTAGTATCAAGATCTGTGAACTGAAGTTGAAGTTTTTCAATTTCGCGGCTTAGGTCCTGAAGTTGTTGCGTAGCACGAATGTTGTTCTGAGTAACTGTACGACGAAGGTTTGTAACCTTTTTGTCAACATCATCAATACGGCTGCGTAGTTGTGCCTGGTTGGCTTCAACTATAGATCCCAATGAATCAACACGTGTGTTCAAGTAAAACATATCACTTGAATGTTGATCTCTAACATCACTTAATTCACCTTTAAGTTCAATAAAGCGTTGACTGTTCTGATTGATGTGTTTTCTGTGGCCAATAAGGCGTACATCAAAATCATGCAGGTCATCAGTATAACCCTGGTATTTCTCTTCAATATTCATAGCACGGGCGTTCATATCTACCAAGCGACCGTTAAATGTTGTTTGATAAAAATACATGAATCCTAATGCGGCAAACAGAAGAACCCAAAGAAGAGACATAAAAAACTTTTTCATTATTTACTCCTAATTTCAAATACAAATATTCATTTCGATAACAAGACAAAAGCTATAAAAAACTTTTTCGAAATGCAATAAAATGCTTCAAAAATCATGATTTATTTTTCCGTATTGCTAATATCTCATCACGTAATGCTGCAGCTTTCTCAAATTCAAGCGCTTTAGCCGCATCTTGCATCTGGATAGTCATACGATCTATAAGGTCAAGTGCTTCGAATTTGGACAGTTTTTTGACTTTTTTAATATTTATTTCACCCGGTTTATAATCTGCCTTCATATCTGCAATTGATGTAATTTTTCTAATCTCGGTTTCACTTTTATAAATAGTCTTGGGCGTGATCCCTTGTTTTTGATTATGCTTACGTTGAACATCACGGCGTCTGTCCGTTTCTTCGATCACACCTTTCATGGCTGCACTTATCTTGTCTGCATAAAAAATGACCAGTCCTCCAATATTACGGGATGCACGACCGGCAATCTGGAAAAGCGAACGTTCTGAACGCAAAAAACCTTGTTTATCTGCTCCTAGAATAGCGACTAGCGATACTTCGGGAAGATCAAGACCTTCTCGCAGCAAGTTTACGCCAACTAGGACATCAAAAACTGCCATGCGCAGTTCTCGAAGAATAACAACTCTTTCGAGCGAGTCAATTTCAGAATGTAAATATCTGACTTTTATATTTATGTTTTTCAAATAATTTGCCAGATCTTCAGATTCTCGTTTTGTTAGGGTTGTAACAAGCACGCGTTCTTTTTTCTTTACCCGGATCTGTATTTCATTGATCAGATCATCTATTTGACCATCGGTTGGGCGAACTACAATATGAGGATCAAGTAATCCGGTCGGACGGATGATCTGTTCGACTACAACTCCATTGGATTGTTCAATTTCATAATTAGAAGGTGTTGCCGAAACAAAAACGGTCTGGTTTAACATGTCTTCAAATTCGGGGAATTTCAAGGGACGATTATCAAATGCAGAGGGTAATCTGAATCCATACTCTACCAAGACACTTTTACGTGAGCGATCTCCGTTATACATGGCATGCACTTGAGGGATAGTCGCGTGAGATTCATCAATAATTGTCATAAAATCATTAGGGAAGAAATCCATAAGCGTAAAAGGACGATCACCGGGTTGTCTAAGCGTTAAATGTCGGCTGTAATTCTCAATACCTGAGCAATAACCCAATTCCTGGATCATTTCTATATCATAATTGGTCCGTTGCTCCAAACGTTGGGCTTCAATTAGCTTTCCATTTTGTCGTAGATCGTTAAGTCGATCTTTGAGTTCCTCTTTGATGTTATTCATTGCTAATTTAACTTTTTCAGAATCGGTAATGAAATGTCGGGCAGGGTAGATGACCGCAAAATCAAGCGTTTTGAGGATTTTACCCGTCAAGGGCTCTATCATGCTTATCTTTTCGATCTCATCACCCCAAAATTCCAGCCGAATAGCATCATCCGCATACGCAAGATATATCTCTATGCTGTCTCCACGGACACGGAAAGTTGATCGGGAGAAACTAAGGTCATTCCGTGAGTAATGAATAAAAACAAGCCGTTTAAACAGCTCTTTACGGATGATAGTATCGCCTTTATGCAAAACTATGATCTGTTTTTCGTAATCTTTAGGCGAGCCCAAACCAAAAATACAAGATACTGAAGCGATCACGATCGTATCCCGGCGACCAAGTAGCGAAGAAGTTGCCTTTAAACGTAATTTTTCGATCTCATCATTAATATCGGAATCTTTTTCAATATAGGTATCCGTGGTCGCAATGTAAGCTTCGGGCTGATAATAGTCATAATATGAGATAAAGTATTCAACCGCATTATCCGGGAAAAAAGCTTTAAACTCTCCATAAAGCTGAGCGGCTAAAGTTTTATTGTGAGATATGATCAGGGTAGGACGTTGCACTTGCTCGATCACTTTTGCCATGGTATAGGTCTTACCACTGCCGGTGATACCAAGCAAGGTCTGAAAATTGTCTCCGTTTTGAATTCCTTCTACAAGTGATTTAATTGCTTGGGGCTGATCACCCGAAGGTTCAAAAGATGAATGTAC
>CAYTLV010000076.1:4368-7901 GCA_964438445.1 uncultured bacterium
CAAGTGATTTAATTGCTTGGGGCTGATCACCCGAAGGTTCAAAAGATGAATGTACTTTAAATTTCTTACTCATATTTTACCATTAAAATTAAATGTAAGGGACGGTCGCGACCGTCCCCTACAATTTTATAGACTTCAAATATCGATATAATGATGATCATTCAGGAAATGCCGTCAGAACTTCCTTCATCATTAAATTAAGATCGAATTCATCCGGATTGGAAAAGCCCAAGCGAACCATAACAATATCTTTTGAAGGGATGATAATAATAAATTGACCATCGTGACCTTCACAGGTGTAGGTGTCTTTGGGAGCGTCGGGATACTCGCCGGAAAGGTTTAACCAAAAGTAGGAGCCGTATTCTCCACCAGAGGCTTCAGCTTCTGTTCTTGTGTAATCTACCCAGCCCTCAGGTAATATTTGTTCACCCAGCCAGTTGCCATCATTCAAATACAGCATACCAAAGCGGGCAAAATCACGCGCTGTTGCGTATATGTAGGATGAACCGACATAGGTTCCCGAAGCATCTGTTTCAAATACAACAGAATTCATTCCCAGCTTTTGGAATAAAAAAGTATAGGGGAAGTTGTAATATTCGGCATCTGTTTCAAATAGATCTTTCATTTTCAGGCAGACAAGATTGGTTGAGCCGGAGGAATAATTCCAAACTGTATTAACTGGAGATACACTTGGCTTTTCCGCAGTATATTTTCCAAAATTACCGACTTTATGCAACATGACGTTAACATCGGATTCATTGCCATAATCTTCTTCCCATTCCAAACCGGAGTTCATATGCATCATATCTGCCCAAGTGATAACCGAACGTTCATCATTTTCCCAGCCGGGCATCAAGATGGGTTTGTTAATATCAATTTTACCCTGTTTAGTTAGAATACCAACCATTGCATTGGTTACGCTTTTACCCATGGACCAACTTAAAAGTCGAGTGCTAACATCGAAGCCCTCTGCATAATGTTCTGCAATAAGTTTATTATGATGTACAACCAACAAAGCGCGTGTTCCCAAATGTGGGATTTCATCTCCGAAAGCATTATTCACAGCATCTGAAAGAACTGTGTAATCCACATCCTCAATTATACTGCTGTTGATACGGTCACCGGCAGGCCAGTTAAGATTATAATTCTGATCGGTATTAGATTTATAGAGCAGGGGAGGACGGTCAAGAATTTCTGTTTCTGTAAAATCACGAACAATAGTACATCCATAATTTTTATCATAGACTACTTTAGATTTGTGCCATAGGAATCTTGAGGTTACGGTTTTATTCTCATGGTCTACGCGGTTTTTTGTGTATTTAATAAAAGAAAAATTTAGGTCAACAGCTTCAATATCTTCTTGCTCACGTTCAGAGAGAAATACACCTGAAGCTAAGCCCTTTGCGGCATAGCCGGTAATAATAGGTAAGAGAGGATTCAGGTAGACACCCACGCCGATCAATATGACAAGCAGAGCTCCAATGACGATCAAGAGAACTTTTTTCATAATAACTCCCGGTTTAGGACATGCTGCTTTTTTTGGCCAGCATATCTGCATGTTCATTCCAACGATTACCGCTATGAGCGGCGACTTTATGAAAATGGAAAGTAATTGATTGTCTGACCATAAATGCCTGGTATTTTTGAGTGAGCTCATTTTTGGCTTTCCATTTTGCCCGTGCCCACATTTCTATACCCTTATAGTCGTAATAGATATGGATATCGTTAATTTTATTTTTTTTGCACCATGTTACAGTTTCGATCACCGCTTTAAGTTCGCCGCCGATCTGATGATGTGCCGCATAGGTTTCATCCATAGCACCGGAAATTTCATGCAAGATCTTATTCCCCTTCATGATAACCGAGCCATAGCCGATCTTTTTATTCATGAATGAACCATCAACATAAGCAATAATTTCATCAGTGACTGTGGTGTCTGTAATTCCGTGTTGAAAATCCTGCCAAAGATTTTCAAGTACATTTTTATATGAATCGATTGTGATCGATTGGCAAGTGATCTTGTAGCTGTTCTTTTTAGGACTATAGTAAACATTGATCTTGCCGATATATTCTCCAGCTGTATGAATATCTATTTTTGATAGATAATCACGAGTTCCATCAACATCCAGAACTGACTGAAAATCAGCTTTATTTAAGAACTCGCTAAAAGACCGAGCCTTAACAGTGGTTTTATCTTGGTGTAAATAATTCATCTTGGGAATATAAGGTAAATACGGCAAAAGGCAAAAGGCAAAAGTATATTGTAAAAAGAAGCCTGGATCCGAAATCTAGTAAGTAGTAAGTAGTAGAATATTTTATTTAGATTGGAATTACCCAGTGAATTATAAAAACTTTCTACTTTCTACCTGATCTCCAACTCATCCTTACTGGGCAATTCGGGAAAAGGATTATGCGGTTCAGATTGATACCAATATGCCACAGAAGAAATATCATCTTTTAAAGGTAAATATCTTCCGCCTGAACGCCAACCTAGGGCCTGCATTGTAATTTTCAGATCTTTTTCAAAACGAATGGGATCCGTGACATGCCAACGATACATACCATAATGTGTAATTGTTCTGATCCAGCTTGTTGGGTGTGGAGGATAATGAAAGAAACCAGCGTAAGGTGTTGTATAATCAGTATATTCTCTTTCACCATCTGCTCTTTGGGTCAAAAAGCTATAGGAACCGCAGAAATAATCTTCCGTGCCGGTTCCGCAGATAGTTGGGTAGTCCGTATCACCATCCATATAGAATTTTATTTCCCCTTCGCCCCACCATCCATCGTTATTTGATTGCCAGGCCATGTAAGTACCTACATATTGTCCTTTACCTTTAATATTGTCAACGATGGTATAGACTTCTTTATAAGGTACGGGATTAGTGCGTCTGAATTGAGCATGAAAATAGGCGGCATCTTTTGGAATATCGGTTAAGGTATAGTCTACTTGGAAATAAAGCCGCATTTCTGCCGCATCAATATTTTCAATAGTTATCTTACAGCCTTTACGAAATGGCATAACCCAATAGGAATTAAAAGCAGATCCCGGATTTACGCAAACTGCATGTGATGATATTTGTTTAAAGTAATATGCTGATGCAAAGAAATCACCAAGAGGAACTTCTACAGAAGGATTTTCCTCGCCATCCCAATAAAAGCGTAGGATCGCAAATCTCCAATTTCCTGTTGGAGTCATCCAGATATGCTGAATAGCTCCGGAACCCTCAATTTCAGCCATAATTTCGGTTTCCCCTCCGGGGACCATGACATAAGGATTTACTTTCCATCCTTGTCCCAGTTCGCGGGCTGCATTTGCCGCTGAACCCTCTTCAAGGGTGGCCATTCCGCCTTTTCCAACCTCACCGGTTGGATTTTCGGGGGAAATTGAGCGTGTTTTTGCATTAGATAATAAAAACAGATCACTCATGCCTGATGTTAGGCCATTAAAAGAGCCTGCAAATACAATTGAAGTAATCAAAGCAATAAAACTGATAATAAACCATTGTTGCTTATTTTTCATAATATTCTCC
>CAYTLV010000077.1:0-7891 GCA_964438445.1 uncultured bacterium
CGATAGGCGCATCTTTCTTGCCCAAATCCTTTATATATAAAGCATTTCCACTCGTCGATTCTTGTTCGGAAATAAATAAATATCTATTTTCTTCGTCAAGTAATGCTGAATACATTCGCTTGGGATCATCGGGATTAGAAAAGATCAATTCATCTTGAGACTGAGGCGTATTGTATGAATGAAAATAAATCTTTTGAAAATTATTGGCTTGAGATAATTCATCACCTTCAACAGGTTTATCATAAGCAGAATAGAAAAAACCATCTTTGTAACAAGCAAGATCGGAAAATTTTACCCATTGGATATGATCATCTAACATTTTCCCAGAATTAATGTCCATAACATAAACTTCATTCCAGTCTGACCCAGAACGCGATATTTTATAAACAAGAAACTTGCCATCGGGTGAAACATCCATTCCCGTATAAGCCACGGTACCGTCATCGCTAAGTGTATTAGGATCAAGTAGAATACGCGGTTCTTCATCGAATTTATCCATGGTATACAGGACATATTGGTTTTGCAAACCATCATTTTTAAAAACAAACCAACGACCTGCTTTTGTAAAAGGCGAGCCAGTTTTTGGATAATCCCATAGTTCAGTCAAGCGATCTTTGATCTCTTTTCTACCATGAAGTGCGTTCAGATATGAAAAAGTAACATCATTTTGCTCCTTAACCCATTCGGCTGTTTCTGCAGAATTATCATCCTCGAGCCAACGATAAGGGTCCTGGACTTTTACGCCATAAAATGTATCAACAACATTCTCTTTTTTTGTTTTTGGATATTGCATTGTATCTTCCGCCATAAGGGTTAGAGACAAGCTAAGTATTGCCAGGAATATGATTGTCAGTTTCTTCATGTATATCTCCACTGAGTTAATATTAATATTCTGTAACTTCATTGTATGATTGACAGATCGAATATAAAAGTAAGCAATATATCTGCAAGTACAAATCCATTTTTATACTGTATAAATAAGAATTACAATTGAAATCAGACTATCGAAATTCACTTCATCATTCCTTGTTCAGTGTTCGATGTTCATTATTCCGTACCATCTTCCCATCTCCCGCTCTCCGCTTCTCCCATACTCCGAACTCCCTCTCTTCTTCTCGCTCTCCCTCTCCCTTTCTCCCCTTTGCATTTTAAAATACCCCAAAACATTTTTTTCAAATAAAACCTCATAAAAAGGATTTTTCTAATTATTTAAAAAGGCTGTGTACCAAAATGTGGCCGCTGGAGAGAAAAGATATTTTTGTAAGCTTTTTCTTGTGATTTACTGGCCTAATTGACCATGTGTAAACACAGATGTTTATTTTAGACCTTACAGTGAGTGCAAATTACATGTGTGTTTTTTACTTGATTTATGAAATACATAGCCTTAATATATAAGGAACTATTAAAAATAAGAAAGCGCGGTTCCAATGTATTGGACTTTGCAAATATTTATCAAATTAGATTTGAGTTCAAACCCCATCTTAAAACTCCATAAGAGCTATCCCATAATTACATATCCCACATAGTACACGCTACTATCTTTCCTAAACATATTGTTGCTGATTTAATTCCTCGCTTTTTTCTTAAGTAAAAGGCCAGTAATTGGTGAAACGAAAGATTTTTGATTTAAAATTAGAAGTTATGGAGAAAAAGATGAAAAAAACTAATTTGATTCTTAGCTTATTGCTAACAACTATTTTTGCAATGACCTCAACCCTGATGGCCGACGATTGGTATTATGTTGGTAGTGCAGGATTTTCTGCAGGAGGATCTGACTACACCAGCCTTGCCATAGACGGCAGCGGAACACCCTATGTGGCATATATGGATTGGGGTAATTCCGATAAAGCAACCGTAATGAAATTTAATGGTGCCACTTGGGAATTGGTAGGAAGTGCAGGCTTTTCTGCTGGAGGAGCTGAATGCATCAGTCTTGCAATCGACGGCAGTGAAATACCCTATGTGGCATATCAGGATGGCATTAATTCCAGTAAAGCCACCGTAATGAAATTTAACGGCACCTTATGGGAAGTGGTGGGTAGTGCAGGATTTTCTGCAGGTCGGGCTGACTTTGCCAGTCTTGCCATCAACAGCAGTGGAATACCCTATGTGGCATATGGGGATGGGGGTAATTTATATAAAGCCACCGTAATGAAATTTAACGGCACCTCATGGGAAGTGGTGGGTAGTGCAGGATTTTCTACGGCAGAAGCTGCCTACACCAGCCTTGCCATTTCACCCAATAATATACCTGTTGTGGCATATGAGGATAATGCTAATTCCAGTAAAGCCACCGTAATGAAATTTAATGGTGCCACTTGGGAATTGGTAGGAAGTGCAGGCTTTTCTGCTGGAGGAGCTGAATGCATCAGTCTTGCAATCGACGGCAGTGAAATACCCTATGTGGCATATCAGGATGGCATTAATTCCAGTAAAGCCACCGTAATGAAATTTAACGGCACCTTATGGGAAGTGGTGGGTAGTGCAGGATTTTCTGCAGGTCGGGCTGACTTTGCCAGTCTTGCCATCAACAGCAGTGGAATACCCTATGTGGCATATGGGGATGGGGGTAATTTATATAAAGCCACCGTAATGAAATTTAACGGCACCTCATGGGAAGTGGTGGGTAGTGCAGGATTTTCTACGGCAGAAGCTGCCTACACCAGCCTTGCCATTTCACCCAATAATATACCTGTTGTGGCATATGAGGATAATGCTAATTCCTCTAAAGTAAGCGTGATGAAATATTCAGCAACCAGCGATACTCCGCTTCCGATTGAACTCGCTTCATTTACAGTAGAAGTCAGGAACGGTATTGCAGAGATAGCATGGCAAACAGCCTCTGAAACAAATAATTCCAGTTTCTTGGTTTATCGGAATAATGAAGTGATTGCAAATATGGATGGAGCCGGTACAAGTAGCGATCCACACACTTACGTTTATGTCGACGATCAGATTATTCCCGGCAATACTTATACATATGTCCTTGCTGATATTTCTTATGCAAATGAAGAAACAAAATATTCCGATAGAACTGTGACTGTCACTTTGCCTGAAAATGATATTCCAACAGAATTCGCGTTAGATGCCAATTACCCTAATCCATTTAATCCGACTACAGCCATCAGCTATCAGCTATCAGTTATCAGCGAGGTTGAGCTCTCAATATTTGATATGAATGGTACGAAAGTCGCAACACTAGTTAACGGATCAAAACCGGCAGGAATTTATAAAGTCAACTGGGATGCTTCGGATTTCAGTTCGGGAATCTATTTCTATCGACTACAGGCAGGTGATTTTGTAGATACGAAGAAAATGGTGTTCATGAAGTAATCTGTGATCGGTAAACGGTAATCGGAAATATTTAACACGCCTCTCTTGTCGAAAGATCGGAGAGGCTTTTTTAATGCCAAATTGATTTCAGAACAAGGAACGCTGATTTCCGATTTTCTAAGTAAATATTTTCTTCCACTTCCTCCTTCGCCAAGGTACAGCCTACGTAGCCGAAGTTACTTCGGCGTAGTAAGCCTACGCAGGACAGGCGAAGTTAATTTCGTTAATCGAATGTTCAATTGTTCATGATTCGATATTCAAAGACTCCCATCCTCCAAACCCCGAACTCCCCATTACTGGGAAGTTTTTGCCTTTTGCTTATACTACGCTCCTCGGAGCTTCCCGTTTCATTAATAAGCTTACATTATTAAGCCGGATCGATTTCAGAACAAGGAATGTTAATATGTGATTTATGAAGTAAATATTCACTTTGTAATTCACTATTCGTAGATCCTTGTTTTTAATCTTCGAAGCTTTAGCGAAGAAGATCGATATTCATTATTTTGCTCCCGTTCTCTCCCTCTCTCCCAATCTCCCCCTCGCATTTTGAAACGCCGCAAAACCCTTCTCATAAAACTGACCTAAAAAGAAACAGCTCCCAACATAAATGGAAGCTGTGAAGTACGCCATCTAGGACTTGAACCTAGAACCAACGGATTAAGAGTACAGTGGAGACCCTTTATCCATGCGAGTTTTACGGTTCATGTGTACCAAGATGTGGCGGGTGGGTGGGGGGATTTGTTAAAATGACACCGTAACACTATTAAGGCTCGCTAGATTACTTATTTGAGGTTTTTAGGTTTACGATTAGATTAAAGTATCATTTGACAATAGGTTTTAAAATAAATAAACTACTACTAATAAATTACTTATAGGTCAAGACATGTGGTTTGTTGATCCACATAAGGAACGAAAGTACTTATCCCTGTATTGTTTTAGTTTGGGATAAGAGCTTGGGTAATTTATGATTTAAAAATGGTACGAAGGATTAAGATGAAAAAGTTAATGTTTTCATTGATTATTTGGGTTTTATCTCTTACTGCTGTTCAGGCGCAAACATGGGAAAAAGAATATGAATTTCTAGGAGAAAATGAGTTAATTTCTATGGAATGTGAAACTAAAACTGGATATATTCTAGTTGGGCAAAAAAACAAGAAACTCTATCTTTTAAAAATAAGAAAGGAATCTGGTGACACTATTTTTGTAAAAGAAAATGAATTTTCTTCGGGTTATCCAGGCCTTCAGAATATAGAGGAAATGGATGATGGAAAACTCTTGTTAATTGGTGGAATTTGGTTATTTGATGGTCCTATAAATAACTTAATTGTAATCACTGATAGCTTGGGAAATATCTTAAAAGAGAAAATCTGGTCTGAAAGTTCTTCAAGCTTAGCCTATCTAGTTAAAAATGAAGATAACACTTATACGGCTGTAGAAAGTTCTGATCTTGGTTTCAACTTGATAAAATTTGATAAAAACCTAGAAATTATTTGGCGCAAAGAACATCATCAGGGTTATGGCATATCTGCTTTAACTAAAAATAAACAAGGTTATTTAGCTGCCGGACTCTTAAATCTACAAAATGGATGTTGTCCATATTCAGTTAATTTTGACCAAAATGGCGATTTTGTCTGGAAAAGGTATTATCCAAATATTTCTTTTAAACCAGTTAAAATATTAGAAACTGATAACGGTTTTCTATTTTCTGGAATATATGTAACACCTAGTTACGGTAAATACCCTGCTGTGTTTAGAATAAACAAACAAGGAGATTTCATTTGGATTAATAATTATCTTTTAGGTAATTCTACTATGGGGTGGTGTCTGAATACTTGGAAAATTAACAATAAATATGTAAGCGTTGTTACGGAAAGCGAATATGGAAATGAAAATTGTAAAACATATATTGTTTTTTTGGACACATTAGGAAATATAATTAATAGCCACAACCTTGAAAGAAAAGAGTTTATTGTTTCCTTTTTAACCACTGATAAACATATTCTACTTTCAGGCCGAGAAAATTATTCTTATCCTTGGGTTATTAAATTTAATCCTATTCTTGTCCAAATTAAAAATCCAGTAATTCAAGATTTTTGTTTGAAGCAAAATTATCCCAATCCTTTTAATCCTTCCACTACGTTGCAATATGGATTACCCGAAACATCAGACGCCCAACTCAACATCTTCGACATCACCGGCCGAAAAATAAAACAATGGAACATCTCCAACCAACAACCAGGCTGGCACGAAGTGATCTGGGATGGAACGGATATGAGTGGGAATATTGTATCTACCGGTGTTTATATTTATAGTCTGCAAGCAGGTGACTTTGTTGATACGAAGAAAATGGTATTCATGAAGTAAAGATCAAAGACTAAAGCTTGCTCTACACCTGTCGGCCATAGCCTCGGCGAAGGCTGGAAGCTCGAAAGGAGTGTAGTAGAGGTATAAAGATAAAAGTAGAGCCCTGAGAATTCTCAGGGCATTTTGTTGAGCCGATATTTTTTCTATATTCTTAACTATTCCCTAACTATTTCATTACCATTACTTAACTATTGCATTTGCTCAAATATGCCTTTATATTAGAGAGTTATATTGGTTTTGAACTATGGAATAACTCTGAATGATAAATATTGGTAAAATTACAAGACTAACTTTTGTGCTTGCGCTCGCGCTCGTGTGTACGGTACGTGCCGATACCATTTGGTCTGAAGATTTTAATGCAAGCGCTGACCAGGGCGTAGGTGCCTATGGCTCGACCATCACCTCTCCGAGTAGCGGAAAATGGTCTGTGAATGTTGATAATTGCACATTGACAGATGATGATGATTGGTTTAAAGTAAACAATAATTTGTTCGAAGCCCGGGATGTGGCTGGTGCAGCTATTTGGACATCAGAATCCATCAATATAACAGGCTATACAAATGTCACTATTACTCTGAATATCTCAAAAGACGGATTACTTGAAGCTGCAGATTTCATAAAAGCTTCTTATATGATCGATAGTGGATCAAATATTGTGTTTGGTAATGCTAATAATGATTTTGAAAACCAAACCCTTACAGTTGACGATCTAAGCGGATCCAGTCTTACCATTTATGTTGAAGCGGACAATGATCAGGATCCGGAATATTTACAATTTGACGATGTTCTGGTAACGGGAACGATCTTGTCTACTGTTGACCCTTCTTCTTTTAGTGCAGGCGCGGCATCCACATCACAAATAAACCTATCATGGACAAAGAATGATGATGATGATGATGTCATGGTGGTTTATAATACATCAGGCACTTTTACTGAGCCTGTTGATGGTACCTCCTATTCGGTTTCTTCTTCTGCCTGCAGTGGTACCGTGATTTATAATGGCAGCGGCACCTCTTACAATCATACAAGTTTGGATGAAGGAACACAATACTACTATAAAGCTTTCTCGGTCAATAGTTCGACAGAATATTCTTCCGGCGTGACTGATGATGCTACAACAACCATTAAAGGTGAACCTTCAAATCACGCTTCAAGTTTTACATCCACGGCCACTGATAACAGTATTACTTTAACATGGTCAGATAATGATGGAAGCGTCAGTGCTGATGGCTTTCTAGTCAAAGCAAGTTCAACTTCACTAATAGCGATCGATGCCCCGGCGGATGGGTCAACAGAATCCAATGACAGTGATCTATCTGACGGTTCCGCCATCATAAACGTCGCCCACGGAAGTGAAACTTATACCTTTTCGGGACTTAGTTCCGAGACCACTTATTATTTCAAGATATGGCCATCAAACAACACATCTTCAAATATCGACTATAAAACGGATGAAACCATCCCAAGCGTAACAAAAGCAACAACTGAAACCGTCTCCAATCTTTTGAATTTAAGCTTTGAAAGCACCGGCGGTTACTCAACAAGTATTACTGAATATACTGATGACACAGATTATTTTCTTAGGACAAATGGTAGTAATATCACCAGCGCTGCTGAATATGAAAATATTCAGGGTTCATATTACTTTGCAGCTCAGAATATTGATGGTATCGTTCCTGTTACATTGACAATAAATGACGTGGATATTTCCGACCAGGATAGTTTGAATTTTAGTATTTACCTTGCTGAAGATGACGACGGAAGCGATCAGGATTGGGACGACGCTGATTACCTTCATATTGATTATGATATTGATAATTCAGGTACATTTACAAACCTTATTCATGTGGAAGGAAGTGGAAGTTCAAATACTGAGCCTAAAATTGATACTAATTTTGACGGGACAGGAAACGGTGCAGCCATTACCAACACATTTACAATATTTTCCGAAAGCATTCCCGAAACAGGCTCATCGATAGATATTAAATTAACTTTTTATTTCAATCTTGCTCAGGAAGATATTGCGATCGATAATATTAGGCTAACTGGAATTGAATCTATTACTAATCCCTCTTCTTTTAGTGCAGGCGCGGCATCCACATCACAAATAAACCTATCATGGACAAAGAATGATGATGATGATGATGTCATGGTGGTTTATAATACATCAGGCACTTTTACTGAGCCTGTTGAT
>CAYTLV010000078.1:0-2008 GCA_964438445.1 uncultured bacterium
TTTGGTCCTTTCAATAGCTGCTAGTCCAATATATGCAGCTTTAGGCACTATTAATGTTGTATATACAAATGGCCAAATTGTTGAAGATACACTTAGCACATATTTCGAATTTGATATTCAGGCTTATGTTTCTGAAGGCAATGAAGTTTTAGGTGCCGGTATGGCATATATTGAATATCCAACAAGTATTTTTGGTGATCTTATGATCAATAATAGCTTTGTTGCTGTTACAAAAATAGGGATCTTAGCTGGTACTTTGCCCGATGTAGCAATTTATCTATATGATATCATTGAAAATGATACTTATGCAGATGTATTTGCTATTACATTTGATTCTCCCCTTACAGGACAAGCAGATCTAAAACAATATTATTCAGAATTATCTAGCAATCCTCTTGCTCCGTCAGATCTTCTTCATGTTGAAATGGAAGTAGCAAACTATGGTGTTGGAAATGTTCTCTTTCCGGCATATATCCCCGGAATTGATAACGTATATTATAATTTTGAAAATGAGAACTTTTCAGGCGGTGTAGATATCTCTGCAACAAATGTAGAAGTAAACTATCCAGATCCTGATCCCGATCCTGTCGGTTCGGTTGATTTTAAAAAACTAGACGTTAAATGGAAAAAAGGTAAGATAGAGATCAAGTGGTCAACAAATAATGAAATAGATATTGAAGGCTATATTATTAAACGATCAAGTAATGATGAAATGGCTGTTGAAATTGCAAGTTATATTTCCAACCCGTCACTTGAAGCAAATAATACAAATGGAAATAAAAAGAATAATAGAAATAATAGATATTATTACTATGATTCAGATGTGTTGAATGGTATAGAATATACTTATACTATTGAAGCTATTGACATAGAGGGCAACGTTTTAGAATGCGATTCTAAAGAAGTTAAAGTAACAAGTCATGTCAAAAAATGTCATCCTAATCCTTTTAATCCCAGTTTCATTGTTCCCTTAGAATTATTATCTAATCAGGAAATAAATATCAAACTATATGATATGTCGGGTAGAGTTGTTCGCAATGTAGCTTATGGCAGTTATAATGCAGGATTTTATGAAATGAGAGTTGATTGTGGTGATCTCAGCAGTGGTGTTTACATTCTAAATTCCATTATTGAAGGTGAACTTTCTAGCCAGAAGATGTTGCTGGTAAAATAAAGTACTAAAGTAAGAGATATAAAAAAGCCCCTCAGACGAGGGGCTTTTTACATATATTGAATTTATTTAATTCTTTTCAATTTTGAGATAAAGAATCCATCA
Source organism: uncultured bacterium (assembly GCA_964438445.1). GTDB lineage: Bacteria > Fidelibacterota > Fidelibacteria > Fidelibacterales > Fidelibacteraceae > M50B103. The sequence continues at coordinate 1,277 of CAYTLV010000078.1, forward strand.
CTTTGAAATTGATGTGGCAGTATCTGTAAATTCTTATCTAGAGGGTCATGGGGAATACGTATGCCATGATCTTTCAATTCATCATAAACAGAGACTTGCTCAAATTCAGGATGCGTTGAAAGAAAGTGTTCGATCTGTTTGCCATTCTCTTCGGGAATTATCGAGCAGGTAGCATATACAAGATATCCGCCGACTTTTACAAGAGTAGCATTGTTTTTAAGAATTGACCGTTGTTCTTTTATATAAAATGCTAAACGTTCTTCATTGAATTCCCATTTTCTATCCGGATGTCTTCCATAGACGCCCGAACCGGAGCAAGGTGCATCGATCAGCAAAATATTGATCTTTCCCTTATATTGTTCATGGATCTTTTCAATAGGTCTTAATTGAATATTGCGAATACCAAGTCGTCTGGCACGAAATCCCAATTCACGAAGACGATTCGAATATTTGTCAGTTGCGATCAATGAAGGCATATCACCTTGTAAAGCTGCCAAATGAATTGTTTTTCCACCGGCTCCGGCACATAGATCGACTACAATATCATCTTTCTTTGGATTACAGACAAAAGCGACCAATTGAGAACTTTCATCTTGAAAATCGAAGAAGCCATCTTTAAATAATGGATTTTGCGTGAGGTTAGCATAAGTATCCAGGCGAAGCGCATCGGGGGAGAGTGTTCCCAACTGAAAGGGAATTTCTTTCATTTTATTCATTAACTCGGGTGTCGTA
>CAYTLV010000078.1:2108-7884 GCA_964438445.1 uncultured bacterium
AATTTTCTGTCTTTGGAACCGAGATAATGTCGTTCCGAAAAATAGTTTCGTTTAATTTTATCTGCGGCGCGTACAATAAGTTCTTTATTGTACCATAGCGAAAATAATTCGCTGCAATGATTGAGTAATAAAGGTGTATTTTTCATTATTTTATGTAAGCAAACTTTCTGTTAAGAGTTAAAAAAGGCGTTGATAATTTATATATATTTAGGATGATAATGATCTGATTATTTCTTTTGACTCTCATTTTTCCTCCAAAATATTCACGGCTTAATCTATTATATTTTAGTAGTGTTTCAAAACGTTTAACTCCAACAGTGCACCAACTGATGAAGCATAAACATTTTAGTATTTGAAGGAAAAATTATGTATAATTGAGCATGAAAAAACGGCATGTACATACTTACTATTTTATGATCTTACTCTTGATAGGTTTTACAGCTTGCAGCAGTTCAAGGAAAAATGAGATCGTTTATCGCTATATTCCCAATGAAGATGCCATATCACTTGATTCGTTAAAATCAGAAATACTGGGTGCTTCTGGTGCGGAAATGCTGGTTGTTTACCCTGATTCGGATGTGGTGATCATTCATTATGATCGTTTTGAAACTCATCAGGATATTATTGAATCTCATTTTACCAAATGTGGTTATAAGATTACGCTTTTAAGAAAAAGTAAGATCGAAGAAAAGGATCAGCCATGGCAAAAAAAATAAAAGCGATTGGCTTATTATCCGGAGGACTTGATTCCGTTCTGGCTTGTGCCCTGATCAAAGAGCAAGGAATTGAAGTTACCGGATTACTTATTCGTACAGGTTTTACAGAGCATAAAGAAGTTTCTGCAGACGGAAAGCGTAATGTTGAAGATACCGCTAAGGCTTTGGGTATAAAATTTCGCATCGAAAATATTCAGGAAGAGTATTGGGATACGCTATTATATCCAAAATATGGGTATGGGAAAAATGTCAATCCTTGTTTGGATTGCCATTTGCATATGATCCATGTTGCAGCTCGTGTCATGAAAGAAGAAGGTGCCGATTTTGTTTTTACGGGCGAAGTTGTAGGGCAGCGTCCAAAAAGTCAGCTTGCTCATCAAATGAAAATAGCTTTACAAGAAAGCGGTATAGAAGGTAAACTATTAAGACCACTTTCAGCATTATGTTTAGAACCCACTATTCCTGAGCTTGAAGGATGGGTGGATAGGAATAAACTAAAAGGTTTTCAAGGTCGTGGACGCACACCTCAACTATTATTGGCAAAAGAACTTGGAGTTGAAAAACTTGCCGTTGCTGCCGGTGGAAATTGTTATCTGATCGTTCCGGAGTACGGTGATCGTTTCAAAGATCTACTTGATCAATATGGAAAAGATAATTTTCCCAGAGAAGATGCCCCTCTTTTGCGAATAGGACGTCATTTTAGAATATCAGAGAACGCAAAACTTGTTATTTCACGCGATGAACCCGAATATCATTTATTACAGCCTTATATTTCAGGACGTTATTTCTTTGAGATCAAAAATGTGATCGGCGGCATTGCCATAGGTAGCGGTGAATTTTCAAAAGAAGATATGGAATTAGCCTCACGCTTACTTGGTCGCTATTCAAAAGCAAAATCTGATGAGATGATTCGGGTTCATGTCAGTCTTGATGAAAAGTCTTGGGATATTGATTGTAAAGCACTTTCTGCAGATGATACACTTATTTCCGATATGCGGATTTGATTAAAATATAGCATTTCCTACGGAACATATTTACAAAGTTTTTATTTGATATAGACTAAGAAAACTATTAGTTTTCCATTGTTAGAGGGTTGCATTAGCAACTCGTTTTTTTATGTCTGTTTTTGAGGAGAATATGTTACAAACAGTACAATATGAAATTCAAGAATGTCTGGGACGCCTAGGCTGGGAAAGTTCAAAATTTGTTGTCGAACGACCGAGAAAACACACCTTTGGACACCTTAGCTCAAATGTAGCATTAACACTTGCAAAACAACTGAAGCGCCGACCTCTGGACATCGCAAATGATATTGCATCTGAGCTTGAAGGAAAAATAAAAGGTTTGGAAAAGATTGAGATCGTTGCACCGGGCTTTATTAATTTTACTTTCTCACCCGAATATTTTCAAGCATATATTCCACGTATTCGTAAAGAAAAAGAAGATTTTCAAAAAAGTAATTACGGTAAAGGGAAAAAAGTTCAGGTTGAATTTGTTTCTGCTAATCCAACCGGTCCCTTGACCATTGGACATGGACGCCAAGCTGTTTTAGGCGATACCATCTCCAAAATACTTGAATGGCATGATTTTGATGTGACCCGTGAATATTATTTTAATGATGCCGGTCGACAAATGCGCATGTTGGGATTATCTGTTCTTGCTCGATATAATGAATTACAGGGCAAAGAGCTTAAAATTCCCGATGGCGGATACGAAGGTGAATATATTATTGATATCGCCGCTAATTTTCGCAAAGAACATGGCGATTTAAAAACAGAAGATGATCTTGAACTTTTTACTGAATTTGCTTCCAATGCCATATTTATTACAATTCGGGATACTCTAAAGCGTCTTGGGATCGAGCATGATGTTTATTTCAATGAAAAAGATCTTTATAAACAGGGTAAGATAAAAGAAGTTTTAGCTGTACTTGAAGAAAAAGCATATACCTATGAAGAAGACGGTGCAATCTGGTTTAAGGCGACTGAGTTTGGTGCAGAAAAAGATCGTGTTCTAGTCAAGAATACAGGTGAACCTACCTATCGTTTACCCGATATTGCTTATCATCGTGAAAAGATCAGACGTGGTTTTGATTTGATCATTGATATTTTTGGAGCAGATCACCATGCAACCTACCCGGATGTAAAATCCGCTTTGGAAGCTATGGGCTTTGATACTTCATTAATACGCGTGCTTTTACATCAATTTGTGACACTTACTCGTGATGGTGAAATGGTCAAAATGTCCACACGAAAAGCTAATTTTGTTACCTTGGATGAATTGATAGATCTTGCCGGAACGGATGTGGTACGTTATTTCTATATCATGCGTAGCATGGATTCACATTTGAATTTCGATCTTGCTTTGGCTCAAAAACAAACGGACGAAAATCCGGTATTTTATTTACAATACGCACATGCTAGAATATGTAATATTCTTTTGCATAGCTCTGAAAAAGGCATTAAAAGTTATGAAGATGCCGATCTTACACTTCTGAATGAACCAGTGGTAATTGCTCTCATGGAAGTAATGTTGGAGTTCAAAGATATCATGGACTTGTGTAAAAATAGTCTGGAACCCATGCACCTGACTAATTACTTATATCGTCTTGCAACCGCTTTCCATAAATTTTATTCCGTACATCGTGTCGTTTCGGATAATATTGCCTTGTCGAAAGCACGCCTGCAATTGATCGATTCAGTAAAGATCATTATAGCTAATGGACTTAATATTTTGGGCATCAAAGCTCCGGAAAGAATGTAACAGGGGATAATGAATGAAAATTCGTATAACGGTTTTAATGCTTGTAGTCCTGTTTTTCAGTACTGCCTGTTTTTCCGGAACTAAAGAAGTTGTTCAAGAAGCAGGTCCAAGTACATATTTTGAAGTAGGTTCGGTCAATGATACAGGAAAAAATGAGATTTCTACGGAGATCGTCACTGTTGATGAACCGGTAGAATTTATAACACCTTTTGACCAATATCTAACTCAAGCTAAGGTTCATTACGTTGATGCCTTATTAGCTCAGGAAGATAAAGATTCCCTTGAGGTTGAATTTCAGTTGAGCATTATTTTTGATATTTTAGCAAAGATCGAATCATATAATGGGATGGATGAGATCCAATATGAACAATTTGAAGAATTTACCGATCGTATCATCAAAGAATTTGAAGAATATGCCCCTCAAATGAGTGAATTGCACGAGCAATTTTCGCTTTCTGACCTTAAAGAGGCTATGGGCACATTGACCGATGACCATTTTGCCGGGAACGGTAATAAGGATATTGTTGTTCTAGAAGATCGGGACGGACATGTCCCCATCATGATAAATAACCGTGTTGAGACATCTATAAAGATGTTTACATCTAAACGTCGCGGCGACATGCAAAACTGGATCAAAACCAAGGCCACATATGAACGCTTATTCAGAAAGATCTTGCGTGAAAAGGGTGTCCCGGAAGAATTTATTTACTTGAGCATGCTTGAAAGTGAAATGAAGACGGATGCACTTTCTTATGTGGGCGCGATGGGACAGTGGCAGTTTATGGATTATACCGCAAAAAGTTTCGGACTAAAATATAATTACTGGGTAGATGAGCGCCGTGATCCGATCAAAGCAACCGAAGCCGCGGCAAAATATATGTTGTATCTCTATGAAGAATTCAACGATTGGTATTTGGTCATGGCAGCATACAATGCCGGTGAAGGGCGAGTAGGCCGCTCAGTTCGCTACGAACAGACTCGTGATTACTGGCAGATGAAAACATTGCCACGGGCAACGCGTAAATATGTTCCTCATATTGTAGCAGTAGCTGCGATATGCATGAACCCCGAAAAATATGGATTCACTGATTACAAACCAAAATCGATCTGGGGTGATTTTGATACCTTAACTTTAGATCAAAGTTACGAATTGGAAAAGATCGCACGAGTTTGTGGTATAAAATTTGATAAATTAAGAGAAATGAACCCGGAATTAAGGAAACTAAATACACCGGCATATAAATATACCATAAGACTTCCCAAGGGGAAACGTTCGATCTTGCAGCGCGAAATCCTAGGCATGGAAGCAGCACCAACTCATGTTATTTATAAGGTGAGAGCCGGCGATACACTGTCTGAGATCGCTTTGAAATATGGTATGACCATTCAGGATATCGTAAATGCAAATAAATTGAAAAGCAAATCACAGATTTATATAGGTCAAAAACTTGTATTACCACAGGGCGGTTCGTCATCTTTGACCTCCGGTTCGACCTACAATCAAAAATCATCATCCAAATCTTCTTCCGGAAAACCCGATTTATCAGCTTCACACCGAAAAATCATTTATAAGGTTAAACCGGGTGACACACTGGGTGATATTGCAGAGATTTACGATACACGCGCATCCAGGATACGTGTATGGAACGGTTTAGTTTACGGAGAATTTATTCATCCGAATCAGAAATTGACAATCTGGGTACCTAAAGGAAACAGTTACCAAACCGTTGCACAATATTACACAGTAAAACGGGGAGATTCTTTTGAGAAGATCGCCGGAAAATACGGACTTAGCACCAAGAAATTGAAAAAATTAAATCCAAGTATGAATTATTCTAAAATTTATCCGGGAGATAAGATTAGAATTCAATAAATTGCTTGCATAAACTTTTAAAAAAAACTATCTTACACGGCTATGAGAAAATCAGACATTATAAAAGAAATTTCGGCGCAGACAGGCTTAACCCAGGTTGAGACAGAAGCGGTTATTGAGGGCTTCATTACTATTGTAAGTGAAGCATTGATTCAAGGTAAACGCGTTGATTTACGTGGCTTTGGAAACTTTATTTTAAAGACCCGAAAAGCTAAAGCAGCCCGTAATATATCAACCGGTGAGACGGTTCAGGTTCCTGAACATTACTTGCCCTATTTCAAGACCTCTGAATCACTAAAAGAACGGGTCAACAATAACTTGAAAAAAAATGTTTTATAAGGAGGTAGGTTAATGCCCTGCGGTAAAAAAAAGAAAAAAGGTAAGATCAGTACTCATAAACGGAAAAAACGCCTCAGAAAGAATA
>CAYTLV010000079.1:0-7855 GCA_964438445.1 uncultured bacterium
GCAGTAAGCAGTAAGCAGTAAGCAGTAAGCAGTAAACAGTAAGCAGTAAGCGGTAAGCAGTAAGCAGTGAAAAGTTATAATATTTGTGTAAGTTAAGTGTTAACCCCGAGCTTGTCGCCTGCCAGCCATAGCTTCAGCGAAGGCTGGAGGGGTTAAACATAAATAGCCCGGCATGAAATGCCGGGATTTTAGTTTCCAGTAAAAAACAACCCTGAACTTGTCGTCTGCCCAGCGTAGTCTTGCACGAAGTTGGGAGGGGTTGAACAAAAGGTGTCCTTCTTTTCTTTGCTTAACCAAAGAATGACAATAAGGAGTAAGGAGTTATAATATGTGTGTAAGTTAAGTGTTAACCCCGAGTTTATCGAGGGGTTGAACTATGAATAACCTGGGATGAAATCCCGGGAATTTGAATTCAAAAATAGATCAACCCCGAATTTGTTGAGGGGTTAAACAATATTATTGTATCATGAGTAGATCTCTCCACTACATCCTCCTTCGGATGACTCCGGTCGAGATGACAGACATCTTGTTTTATAGATCAAACAGCATTATTTTGAAAAAAGTTAATTATTAATGCAATAAATTAAATATTTAAGCGTTGTTCTAAGTGAGGACTGCTTAAAACGGAGACTAAATGGACAGCAAACACATCGAAAGACTTTACAGGGAAGAGAAGGCAAAAATGCTTTCCTATGTAAGGTCGCACATGAATGATCGCACCCGGGATGCGGAAGATATTGTGCAGGATGTGATGCTGAAAATGTTCCATGTCCTGAATATGAACACCAAGATCGAAAACCTGGCTGCCTATGCATGGAAAAGCCTTAAGAACTTGATCATTGACACTCACCGCAGAAAAGAACAGTACAATGAGCGGATCGATGATCATCATGAAGAATTGGCATCTGCTGAAGCGGGTCCGGAAGAAGCAATGCTAAAAAAGCATTTCTCGGATTACATGAAGCAGGCACTAAAAGAGCTTAAACCTTCCGAACAGGCGATCTGGATCGCAACGGAGATAGACGGTACAGGCTTTCAGGAATTAGCAGTAGCATGGAATGAACCCATCGGGACCTTACTGTCTCGTAAGTACCGGACGGAAAAAAAGATCTTGGACACATTGAACGCAATTTACAAAGGAGAAATAAAATGAATTGGGAAACATATCACCCCGCAAAGAAAATAGTTTTGGTCATTGGCGGCACTATTCTTGGAATTGGAGTCGCTATATTGGTCGGATTCATCATCATGTGGTTATGGAACGGTTTGATGCCAAAACTCTTTGGTTTAACAGAGATCACGTATTGGCAAGGCATTGGACTAGGTCTTCTTGGTCGTCTGCTGTTCGGTGGAGTTGGCGGCGGAAATAGCAAAGACAGTAGTTCAAAACGCAAGGGCAAACAACGGATATCCCATTGTGAAGATGCCTATGAAACCGACTGGGGAAAATACGACAAATGGTGGGAAAAAGAAGGCAAGAAATCCTATAAGGAATTCAATACGGAACCTGAAGAAGTTGAAGAAGTAACTAGTAATCAGTAAACGGTAATCGGTGATCGGAAAATATTTACGTCAATGTAGGGGCTCAAAATCTTGAGCCCTTTTTCTTTTAACTATAAAATTGATTTGAGAATTGTGTCAAACAAAGAGATCTCCCTTCGGGACCCCTACGGGGCTGAACCCGTCCCCGATGTTTCGGGGCCGTTTCACCGATATTCATCGGCGCAGGCAGGATGACGCGACTATTTGTTCTTCGTGTCTCAGAGGTACTTCGTGTCTTTGTGAGAGGTCTGATCACAATTTCAAGGTTTTAAATCTTGAAATATGAATGGTCACACCAACAGCAATGGAAAATAAAACAATGCGTACTATAATGGAATCTGTAAAAAAGATGGCTGTAGAAGTGAGTGTAAGCCAAAGCATAGTTAGAATATAGATCTTGTATTTTAATGCCAGGCCTTTTTTATCACTGTAGTCACGCAGGATCTTGCCAAAAAATCGGTTGCCGTAGAGCCAATCATGGAATTTTTGTGAACTGCGCGCAAAACAGGCTGCCGCAAGGAGTACAAATGGTGTGGTAGGGAGAACGGGAAGAAGAATTCCAATGATTCCGATGATCAGGAAAATTAGCCCCAATACGATAAGGACAATACGGAGGACGGGGTTGCTTGAGATCCGGGTCTTACCTGTGTTGTTATGTTGCAGATATGGTTTCATGGGATTTTATTTGTAGAGACACGCCATAGCATGTCTCTACGGTAATACATTAAATATGTCGCGTCACGCCATGGCGCGACATTGCAGTATTCAAATGATATTATCTTTCGTTAACATGATCTCAGAAATTGTATTATGCCGATCTTTTTTACTCTCGATCTTGATTTTGATATAATGCGGAGTCAAACCATAGAGGAAGCCCTCTTCGTAGCGTTCCCAGAGAACAGATTGGGGAGTGCCGATGAATTGCTTGGCATAGTTGGCGCGTAGGTGCCGGTCGGTATCATCTAAAATGTTGGCACGAGCTTTTTTACCCATTTCGGGTACTTGACCCTTCATGGTGGCGGCGGGTGTACCTTTTCGAGCTGAAAAGCGGAAAACATGCAAATATGAGAATGCGGTCTTTTTGATATAATCTACGGTCTCACAGAATAAAGCATCATTTTCACCGGGGAAACCGACGATAACATCTGTGCCAATAGAAGCCAGAGGGATGTATTTATGAATGGTCTCGACTTTCTTGGTAAAATCAGCGGTCAAGTATTTACGTTTCATGGCAGCAAGAATAGTATTTGAGCCGGACTGCAGTGAAAGATGGAAGTGTGGCATAATTTTTTTAGATGTTCCAATATGTTTGATCAGATCATCACTAAGCGTATTCATTTCAATAGATGAGATGCGAATACGTTCCAGTCCTTTTATAGCTTCCAATGCCTTTACAACGTCGATAAGACGACGGTCCTGATCGTCATAGGAACCGATATCGATACCAGTCAAGACGATCTCTTTGTAGCCGTCTTTTGCAAGGCGCTGAGCTTCTTCGATGGTGTTGTCAAAATCACGACTCACGGGGTTGCCGCGGGCATAGGGAACGATACAATAAGTACAAAAATTATCACATCCTTCCTGTATCTTTAGGAAAGCACGGGTGCGGTCGGGTGCAGCAATAAAGGCAGAATTTAGTCGCTCGTGATTATCTACGGGTGATATGCGAACCACTTGCACGCGACTTTTTTCAAAATCTTTAATGGCTGAAAAAAGATCGAATTTATCACGGGTTCCCAGTACGATATCTACGCCTTTGATCTCGGGAGATGTTTCGGGATTGACCTGCGGGAAACATCCGGCAAGAACGACAATACCATTAGGTGATAAACGCCTTGCCTGATACAATGCCTGCCGGGTCTTGCGATCAGCACGATTAGTGACAGTACAGGAATTTACGACCATTACATCTGCGGGTTCTTCAAAATCGACAGGTGTATAACCTTGTTCTTTCGCGGCATAAAGAAGCGCGGCGGTTTCGGCTTGGTTGAGTTTACAGCCAAGTGTATAAAAAGAAATGCTGGGAGATTTTTTCATGTGTTATTTTTTTGGCAGCCAGATTTTGACTTCCATATTCCGGTTTCCCCAATCAAGGGCTTTGTTATGTGATTTAAAGAAAATATCAATATGTTTATCCTGAATGGCTGAACCACGGTCTTCAACTACGCCGTAGCCGTAGCCTTCGATGTACATGATCGTACCCATAGGAAAAATTTTGTTATCTGCAGCAATGGTGCCTTCTTTTGCCCATGTACCGTCCGCCGTTAATCCAACGATCTTGCGTTCACCTTTATGTGGTCCGTAAGAATAGACTTTTTGTCCCAATAAATTTCGCTCCCAACCGCAACATTGGCCACAGGCACAATAGGCAGTCACTTGAAGCGTTTCGGTTTTATATGGGCGAAAAGCGGGTGGTCGAAGTTGATATTGAAAAACACAACTATTTGTAAACGGTATCATCAAAATGATGATAAGCAATAAATTTATCTTTAGTGCTTTGACGCGTTTTTTATTTGTGTTCGTGTTCATGCTCGTGTTCTTGTTTTTCTTTTTGTTTTAGAATGGATTCCAGTTCCAACGGATGCGTAATCTTGCCTGTCATGGCTGCTGAGAAACAACTCAATGCATTTGCCAACATACCACCTGAATGCAATATCTGCGCAGATGTTCCCAAACGGGAGCCTTTGGTATCGGGATGAGAGACAAGCAATTCAAGAAACGACGATGGCAGCAGATCAAAACCTATCTCGGTCAAAATACCTGCAACACCCATGTCCAGCAGATCCCCATTCACCAATTGTGAGCCGGGCATAATGCAGGATGTCACCGTATCTGTTAAAGGTATATAGCGGATGAGTTTTAATCCGGCTTGAATATCCTCATAGCGACAGGATGTATCACCACCGATAAAAATTTGCGCTATTTCTTGTCCATCTTTATCAGTTAAAGGACCTATCTTGATTTTATCTTTTTCTTTCCATGCTATCATGGGATGTATCTTTTGAAGTTCGATATTGATCGTCGAATTTTTATCCGCTTTCTCATCGGGAAAATAATAATGACCTTCCCCTTCACTGCGATCTTGTAAAAAGGCCATCACGGCGTCATCAACCTGGAAAAGAAGGTGTTCATAACCTAACCCAATAAGAGTGCGTGCTAAATTGGAACGTTCATTAAGGGGGAGAGTATTCAATCCTTCGCCGTGGATCTCAAGCAAAGTGCTTTTATCTTCGGGAAGGGAAAAATAATTAATCAAATAAAGTGCGATATCGGTTCCGCCGATCCACTCGCCCGGTTTACCCTGAAGTACGATGTTCATCGTTTTGGGTTCTGGTATATCTAAGTTGCCGTTCTCAAGAAGAGAAAGCATTTTCTTTTCATCTAAAAGAAGAACATAAGCCCCTAATACTGAAAGCTCCAGAAGATTTTTGTCAGTGCTTGCCAAAACAGAACCGGGCAGAGCTAAACCATCTTCAGCAGAAACAAGTGCCGGCATGCCGGTACGACCGGATGGATAATATTCCACTCCCTTTGTTCTCAAAACTTGGATGTCTTTCATGTCCACAGTATCATCGATAGGAAGACGATTGTTGATGATCAATGCAGGAATTTTAGCCGAGTTTAGATTATTTGCAAAATATTTTACATTATGAGCGTTCAAAATAACTTGATCAACTTTATTTTTTGCCGTTTCAAGCAGTTGGTGTATCATAGTCATATAATTGGCTCCGAAATAAAAATGTTCAGATAGCGACGATTTTTTAGCATGTAACCCCAATCCGAAACAATAACCCGATGTTTAAAATACTGTAAACTGTGCTGAAAAGCTTTTTCAGCAGAATGTGGCGGGTTAATCTCCAACTGAATAGTTGGGATAACCTGAGTTTCAGTATTATTTAGCTCTTCAAGAATTGACAAGCGAATAGCATCGTAATTTTCATCGGGGATGTGACAGGATGTTTTAATGATAAAACTATCTGTAAAAGGTGCAAGGGTTTTTACATCTTGTCCGGCAAGCCTTTGCCGTCCGCGATTATGTTCATCTTCTTTCCAGGGTAGAACATTGAGCATGATCTTGCATTCGGGATCAATATTATGAATTCTTTTATTTGCTTTTTCCATGAAGGTCGTGATCACACCTGTTTTCCACTGTATCCAGGCATTTTTATGATCATTCAGGATCCACTCATTTATCTCGATTGCAGAAGCAGTTTTAGGGAATTCTATAAGTGTATGTTCGGAAAATGATTTCAAACACATAGGACAGAAGCAATAATTGCGACTGTGAGCAACAAGCATATCCGGATAAATATCAGTCTGTTCAAGTGGGAAGGAAAGTTTATCTAAATAAATGCCATCGGGTTGAAGTATCAGCATGACTTCTTCAATTGCCTTCAATTTATATTCCCGGTAATCCGGATCCGTCGGACAAAGTCCCGAAAGAGCTTCGGAGCCGCTACGCGAGCCAAATTCATCAACTGCACGTATCGCAGGTTGCGAACGGTAAGTATAATTGTCTTGAAAGATCGGGATCTGAGCGACGAAATTGATGTTTCGTCTGCGAAGTGCATGACGGAAAGCAAGAAGTTCCGTTCCGTATTCCCAGCGTTGGGGGAGTACGTCCGAGGGATAGTAGGCTGTGCCGTCTTTCATGACCGGAACAATGACGTGGGTCACATCCGCTTCTTTCAGCTCATCAGCCAGAGCACCCATTTCACCACCGTAGCGTTGCCTTACTTCTGGTTTTTGTAACAGCACATGTACACCCTTAACGTGTTCAAAACGCGAGCAGCCGCTTAAAGCTAAGAGCAATACAAACAATATGGTGCGTGCCATTTTCATCTTGGGAAGATAGGATATAATTTACGCTATGTCAAGGAGATACGGAGAACCTCATACAAAGGCGCAAAGTGACATAAAGCCATAAAAAAATAAATACCTCACACAAAGCCACGAAGAACACAAAGAAACACAAAAAAGTATTGTATAATTGACACAAAGTGATTGAAGACACAAAGAAAAAGGGCTCGACATGTCGAGCCCTTACATTAATAAAAATATTTACTATTTAAGCGTTACTTGTCACTAGTTACTTCTTTCACTTTCTTCCCAAATCCCGGGTCGATCTTAAGGAATTTAAGCAGAATGAAACCCGGTATGGTCGCAATAACCACCCAAATAAAGAAGTGTTGATAACCGATGACTTCCTGTAGCCAGCCACTCATCATGCCCGGTATCATCATACCCAGTGCCATAAAAGCGGTTGCAATGGCATAATGTGAAGTTTTATATTCGCCGCGCGCAATATAGATCATGAACATCATATAGGCCGTAAAACCAAATCCGTAACCAAAGGTTTCAAATGCCACACAGGGAGCAATAACCCAAAGGCTAGAGGGCTGGACATATGAGAGGAAGATATAGACTGCATCTGGAATATTGATCATGATAGCAAACCACCATATCCATTTTTTTAGACCGTGTTTAGAAACAGCCATACCACCCAGAATGCCTCCCAAAGTTAGGAAGAGTAATCCGATCGTTCCGTATGTAAGTCCATATTGACCGGCGGTCAGGCCCAAACCACCAGCTTCGCGCGCATCCAGCATGAAAGGAGCTGAGAGTTTAACCAACTGTGATTCACCTAAACGGAAGAGAAGTAAGAAAACGATCGCAAGACCGATACCATCTTTAGTAAAGAATGAACCGAAAGTTACAAAGAAATCTTTGATTGCCTTGCCAACGGATTGTTCCTTGCGCTCTTTTTCAACTTTAGGCAAAGTAAATCTATGAGCTAACCAGAAGATAAAGAACATGGCTGATAGACAAAAGAAAAGGACTGTCCATGCCATTTTGACTCTTCCGGATTCTGCATCAAATAAAGCCTGAGTCGTGTAATCCAGTTTGTTATCAAGTTGGATTATGGCCATTACAGGTTTATTCCAGTTTTCTGAAGTAAATTCAAAGCGCATAGTATTTGTCAATTTGATACTTTTGTCACCTTTATCTTGTCCAAAAGTCACGATCACTGTTTTATCTACTTCAGGTGCTTTAGACAAGTAAAAATAAATAGTCCCAATATTACCCGCATATTCTGTTATTTCGGCTTCTTCAACACCAAAAGTGCTACGCAGCCAGTTTTCAAATTTCTTGGGTTTATCTTTTTTGATCTTTTCTTTTTTATTTCGATCTTTTGAAATAACGGGTGCATCCGGATCAGGTTGACCTTGGGCAATATTCCATGCTCTGGCAGCTGCTATCACGGAATCGGCATAGACGGTAGTGAGTTTTTTGATTGGGATATCAAGTTTTT